>CAYIXE010000001.1:0-80785 GCA_964367095.1 uncultured Gammaproteobacteria bacterium
GGGCTTCTTCCACCCTGCCTTGAAAGGCAGGGTATAAAGATTTGATTCAATTACAAATCCTTAGGATTAATAAAGAACTCTTTTTTAAGAGCATTCATTAATATTGAAATTCGTATGGTTGCTCTTCGAAAGAATTTATACATGGTTACAGAAAATTTACCATATTTTTTAAGGACTAATTTTTCCACTATGCTTTTTTTGCTATACACTCCAGCACCAACTAAATAAATTATTGAAAATAATACTTTTATACATCGCAGAAATATAAAACACGCAGCTACTATAACAATCGATGTCATCACAGAAAATAGATTAGGATAATAAAGTAGGATGTTATCATAACTTGAAACGACTAATGCTGGAATATTCATAATATTTATGTAAGTGTAACTATCTTATCAAATATCGGTCAACCATCTCAATGAGAATGATCCTTCACTCTTATATAATGACTCTGGTGACGTTCGAGCGATCGTAGTATTATACATATAATGCTATAAGTACCTCGCACATCATGTAAAGCGTGTTGCGCTATCTAAAATTATAAATATACTAATACTAAAGACATATTAAACGAAACTAATATAGCATGCTGAACATTTGATTAGAATAAATAAAATAGGCATATGAAAATTAAAAATTTACAAAAAGAAAAATACTGGAGTAAATACTACGCAATCGAGAAAAAAATATCTGTAGCACCAAGTACTGGCATATTTGGTTCATACGATATTTATCTTTGTGATTCAATATTGCAAAACAATATCCATATATCTACCTCCCTTAATCATGGAATTTCAAAAATCTGCGAGATTGGTAGCGGAGATGGAAAGCTTCTTGTTAAGTTAGCAAAAATGTTTAATGCAAACCCATACGGGATTGAATATTCACGAGAAGCAGCTATTAAGTCAAAAAATCTTGGAGTTACTGCAATTATAAAAGATGTCTTTTCACCAGATGTTCTTAAGAAATATAAAAATTATTTTAATATTGTTTTTTCATACGGTTTCATTGAACATATAATGCCACCAAGTAAAGCAATTAAACTACATGTTGATCTCACCAAACCCGGTGGCTATGTTGTTATACAAATTCCTAGATTTAAGGGTTTTAACCGATGGAGAATTAATTTTTTTAGACCTGATCTTGTAGAAGGCCATAACATGAGCATTATGGATGCAGACATACTTGATAATCTTTGTAAAGATCCACGCATCGAAAAAATATACTGCAAGACTTATGGAACCTATAAAATTCGCATCCCTATGGAAGTAAAGAATTATAAATATTATATTCTCAAAAGTTTATGTTTATTAGAATATGCGTTGAGTCCCTTATGTAGAATGTTATTTGGAAAAAAAGGCTTTGAAACTGACTTTTTCAGCCCAGCAATCATGTTTATAGGAAAGAAAAAGAATTAGCTGGCAATTTTTATTAGACGTACCATTTGCCATTTAATTTCTGATCTTGTATAACCCCACGCCATTAAAAAACACATCTTAGGATGCAAAAACCACGCATAATCCCGTATAGTTGCAAAACCATGAATACTTTCGTACAACGGGTATACAAATGTAAATGACGCCAGCATAAATTTAAACATATTCCAACGGTCTTTTAATGATTTCCAATTAAAAACTAAGTATTTTCTCTTGCCCCTCCGACCATCGTAAAATGTTTCTTTCACCTGAACTCTTCTTTTTATGTACGTTGAAATATTAGGCGGAATAACATGAATAACAGAATTTTTTATCACACCGCATGTCGTATATCCCAACCCTACCATATCCATGAATGCATCCAAGTGAACATACGCTCGCGGATCCTTATTCACTTTATTCATAGCACTCCGAAGAAACATATGACCATTATCCCCCATTGTCGGAAGTGTATCTTTTGTAAACTTAACAAGCCAGTATTTTGAAGTTTCCTTAATAACGTCACCCTTACTATATATCTTTTGAATCATGGGAATTTTGTCTGATTTGCCTAAATAGTAAAGCGTAGGATCCCCAGTACCAAAAAGTGCGCCGTATCTCGTCGTCTCTGACATATTTTTTTCATAGTCATTATACGCACTATAAGTACAAAACACATCAGAATTATCGATAAAGGGCTGAACCATTTCCCTAAGCCAATTAGTTGATATAGGTATGTTATCCGATTGAAGTACTAAAATAAGATCATGCTTCGCCATTTTTATGCAAAGACTTGCACGAACCTGTTCCTGAACCTTAAGATCGCTTCGTACAGAAACTTTACACCCATATCTTTTTGCCAATTCCGCTGTACCGTTTTCCGACCCAGCATCAATAACAATATGCTCAATCAAATGCTTAGGGTATGACTGACCTGCGAGTGTTCTCAATACACGTTCAAACAAAGGAAGGTTTGAATTCCACGTAGGAGTAATAATGGAAATTGAAGGAAGCGATTTCATGATTGATATAATGGCCAGACTTTATCAATATCAGATAAAATAACAGAAGCAATAGGCCAAGCTATATTATAGAACGGATCGTTCCAGCGAATCCCTACAACGCTCTCTTTTATATAGGATGCAGATACAGGATATTGAACGACAGTTTTATCTGCCAATGTCTGATATCCATGCATAAATCCCTCAGGTATGTATACCATCTTTTTATTCTTTTCGCTAAGTATATTTCCTATCCATTTACCGAATGTGGGGGAATTCTTTCGTACATCCACAACTACATCAAAAATTGAACCCTTAATACATTGCATTATTTTCTTTTCGCTGTGCGGCGGACATTGCATATGTGGTCCGCGAATTGTACCCTTGCGAAGAGACATTGATTGATTAATCTGCACAATAGAAAAACTCATATCACCAAAGTTCCGCTGACAATAAATTCTCGCAAAATACCCACGGTGGTCAACATGAGGCTCAGGGTCAATAAGTTTAACTTCATCAAATGCCGTTTTCGAAAAAATCATAACTTTGCCCTATACCATTCAATAATTGATTGTATCGTTGTATCAAAAGTAAATTTATTCTTCCATCCAAGAGCCCTAATCTTTGTATCATCTAAGTGTTGATATGGAATTTCATTATGTGCGATATTTTGAATATTATATTCAATTTTTTTCCCAAGCTTATTTTCTACTTTTTTTAGTACCTCTATAACATTCAAATGGTCAGATGAGGAAAAATTATATGCTTCACCAATTGTTTTATGCAACTTATCCAATAAAACCAGATACCCATCTACTACGTCTTTTACATACAAATAATCACGTTCATAAGTGCCATCGCTGCGCACTTCCAAAACTTCGTTTTTGACAACTGACCTGCATATCCCAGGAATCAATCGGTTAAAATGAAAATCACCTTCTCCATATACATTTCCAAACCGAGTAACAACTACCGGAAGATTATACGTAACGTAATAGGCTCTCGAAATGATATCAGCACAAGCTTTTGAAGCATCATAGGGATGATCGCCAGCCAAGGGAGATAATTCAGTATAGTCAGACGTAGTTTTGCCATACGCTTTATCAGAAGACGCCACAATCACTCCCTTGATTCCTTTACAAAATCTTAGCGCTTCCAGTACATTTATTGTTCCCATAATATTTGTATCAAAGGCTGTACAAGGATCATCGAAACTGGATTCAACAATTGCCTCCGCTGCCAAATGATAAACATAGTCCGGCTTAATTTCCATTATTAAATTCTTTACAGCATCCCGATGACGAATATCAAGGTTGATAACACGCACTTTTGAAGCAAGTTTTAATACTGTAAAATAGGATAACTCAGGGAATACATTATCAATAACGACAACGTCCACTCCCTCAGCAACTAAACGCTCGGTTAAATGACTACCTATAAATCCAGCCCCACCCGTCACTATTATCTTTGCCTTATTTAATTTTTCCATACTTTCCATTTCGGATCTTCTTCCCAGTATCGATTCAGACTTTCTACATCAGCATATGTATCCATGCAATGCCAAAATCCATCATGGAGGTAAACAGATAGTTGACGTTCGGAAATTAAACGTTTTATTGCCGGATGTTCGAATTCACCCAGACGCAGGTAGTCAAAAAAACTTTGTTTAAACACCATAAAGCCACCATTTACTCTTCCACTTAGAACTGGTTTCTCTACAAACTTAGTTGCTATATTCTGCTGATTAATCCGTAGTAACCCATACTTACTTCTTGGATATACTCCGCTTATAGATCCTATGGTTTTCTGTTTTTTATGAAAATCAACCAGATCCTTAATATTCACGTCACCCACGCCGTCCCCATACGTCACCATGAAATCCTCATCTTCGGAAGAAATATAATCTTTACACCGCAGTATTCTTTCACCTGGCAATGCTTCCTCTCCTGTGTCTACAAAAGTGATCTTAAAGTCATCAATAAGCCGACCATCCGTTTTATCACGGTGGATTCGAGTTGCGCTGGTCTTTAGATGGAGAGTAAAATCATGAAGAAAATATTTTTGATTCAAAAAATAATCCTTTATATAATTTCCCTTATATCCAAGCGCAATAATAAATTCATTGAATCCATAATGGGCATATATCTTCATGATATGCCAAAGGATAGGCTTGCCACCGATAAGAACCATTGGCTTAGGCTTAAATTCCGTTTCCTCTTTAAGCCTGTATCCTAACCCACCACATAAAATTATTGTCTTCATATATATTAATTATCTTCGTCAAAAATAAAGAAAGTTCTCACCATCCAGTATATTTCATAATAGATAAAAAAGATATTTAACACTGGAACACAGAGAATATAGGGATTCAATAATGTTGATCGAGTGATAAACATCTTCCAAGAATATACAATGGAATAAGTAAGCAATAATACTGCACCAACGACGTGAAGAAAAGGTAAAAACGGTAACAAACCCAATACAGGCTTTATTAAAAAAACAATAATAGCCATAGGCGAAAGATCATTACTTCTAATTCTCAATACCCTACCGTAAGCTCGCGCAAACACCCATTTTCTCTTTACTACATCTTTTATGGAAAAACTATCACCTTTGTAGTGCATGTGAATCACCTTTGCTTTGCTTTGTGCTATCTTACCAACCTTTTTGAGTCTAGCATGCAAATCAGCATCTTCACCGCCAACCGGTTTTTTACCACCAAAATTTTTTTCATCACTTCCTCCTACATCAAGAAATGTATCCTTTTTATAACAATCAAACTTTCCAGTAAGCGACGCTCTCTCTCTTCCAACTGAATTTGCAAATATATACTTTTGCCAAAAGCCATACTCATTCCAGATTTTCTCCGGTAGGAGCTCATAAGAACCACTCGCCACCACAGAAGAATCATTTAGAAAAGGTTGAATTAATTTATCTAATTCGAAAGCAGATGATAGACTCGAATCAGAGTGAAATGTCACTAAATAGTTACCTTTTGCTAACTTGGCTCCAAGATTATAACTTGCCGATACTCCGTACAATCTCTCACGCACGACGATAGTTATATTTAATTTTCTATTCTTCGTTTTAAATTCCTTAACAAGCCGCACGGAATCATCCGTTGAATGATTATCTATAACAATAATCTCCCTAACTCTGTATTTCTGTTTTTTTATACTCTCTAACGCCTCAAGTATCGTCGTTTCCGCGTTATAAACAAGAATAATTATCGATATATCAATTTTTCTAAATTTTTTCATAATTCTTAGTGCTAAAGTGTATCATATATACTATTACCTGTATGTTTATCATTCGATTGATTCTAACAGTGTAAATGCTTCGTAATAATACTGCTCATATTCAAATTCTTCTGCAAAGAATTGCACGCCCTGTTGATATTGAGCGTATTGAGTTTGTATCTTTTTTAATGCAGTTGATAACTCTGATACACTCTCTATCACGAACCCTGCATGAAATTTACGTATGAATGAAACGATGGCTGATGTATTCGTCATTATAACTGGCAGTCCCATTTCTATATATGTTTTTACCTTTCCAGGGTCAGTATAGTGTGTAGCAGTATGTACGCCTTTTTCATACAGCGCGATTCCTACATGATGACGAATACTTAGTTTTTTGAGTTCTTCATCACTCACAAACGTGTTCGGGAACCAAACTCGATTTGAAATTTTATATTTCTTAATTAACAAAACATAGTTATCATATAGCGTCCTCTCGCATACACCAATAATTGATAACTCTACTTTCGAAGTATTTTTTATAAAAAGCAACAAATCCTCAATACCCTGAGAGGGACGGATCGCGCCTACAAATATTAATCTAAACGGAGATGTAATCGTTTTTGAAGGACCTGTATACGCTTTTACACCCCACATAACTGTTTTTTTATTCGGAAGACTAACGATCTTACCGTTATAAATACTATTTATTTTGTCACTTAAATAGTACGTAAAGGGTATTCGATCATGGTAATATTTTTTCAGTTTTTCAAAAAGGATGAGTGACCAATGCACTGGAGGGTAATAATCTCCTATCCAGTATACATACTCCACTTTTCGCACGAGCTTGATAATACTCATGCCAAAGAATGCAATAGGATGGCCAGCCAAGATAAAAACATGTTCATTTCGAGAAAAATAGGTAAAGAGCGTCGTGGTATGGTGATAAAACCACAGAACATAATAGAGAAACAGGTTTGATGACGTCGAAATGATTCGTTTCTCTTGTACGTTTCCTTCTTTATACACCCAAAGCTCGTTTGAAATTCCACTCAACCTCGGCATAATGACATAAATGACCAGTTTTCTTGTGTGTTTGATAAAGTAATTCATCGTATTCCCGACGCTTTGCAGGCTTCCGTACATAAATATAGTGTCATAACGAAATATAGCTTTCATTTCTTTTTAAGAATGCTGACAATATTGCTTGCTCCGTAAGAAAAACGACTAAAGTATTCATCTACCTTTTCTCCCCTTTTGTCCCATCGCGAATCTTTCGTAAGCATTTTAAACGCTAAACAAACTATCTTTCCCAAACTCCCCGTATAATACGTCTTCATTTCTCTAAATCTACTGAAACCCACAAGAATTCGTTCCCTTGTATACCGGCGGAGATGACCAATCCTTCTATCGTGAATCATGTTTATCGGCCAAAGAAATGGCCAAACATATTTTAAATGAATGGGCATTGCAAGCATCAACAAAGCCTTATTCTTAAGCACACGCTCAATTTCTTTGATAGCTTTTTTTTCCTGCGGAAGGTGCTCTAATATTGCATTTGCCACCATCCCGTCAGCGCTTTTTGCTTTTATGGGTAACTCCTCGGAACTTGCACAGGTTAATAAAACATTTTTTTGTAATTTCAATTTTGCAATATTTACTCTAAGCTTGTGTAGTTCTGCAAACGTCAAGTCAGTTGCGATGACATGAAACCCACGTTTCGCTAACTCAATCGCCATATATCCACTTCCGGTCGCGTTATCTATGATAAGCCCCTTCGTCTGCACAGAGGAAGAAATAAAATTGTCTATATATCTTTTTTGCCATGGCTCCAATACGTATGATTGTCGAGATAAATCTTCCTTTTCAAAATACTTCACCTGATTTTGTAAATGAGTAGGTAATGTGGAAAGATTAACAAGTATTGGTATTCCATTTACTATTGCATACTGCTTCTTACACTTTCGACAATATAAACTCTTTGATTCACTCACAAGCGAGTGTTTACATATTGGACAACAAAGGTATTTAAGCAAAAGATGATTCATACTCTAAAAAATGCGTGAGCTTTCGTACGTGCTCGTAGTATATCGTTTCTCTCATCGAATCGCCACACGACTTCTAATCGCATGTTGTTCTTTGCGTATCATTATGATACGCTAAACACATATGAATGATACGCAGATAAATTCAAGACAGCATAAATTGCTCAATTATCTTCTCATTAATTCTTTTTCTTCAAGAGCAGAGCTAACAAAAGCTATTGCAGATGAAAAAGGCTCCCGTATAACTATTATACGTGATTTAAACCACCTGCTGAATCTTGGTTGGATTGAGCAATCGGGAGGTGGAAAACATATAAAGTATAGCCTTAAAATGGGTAAGGAATTGCTTATCCCAGTTGATATTGAGGAATATTTTTTAAAAACTACTGATGCTAGAAATATCACGTATCAGCATTTCAATTTTTCAGTAATTGATAATCTGTCTGGACTATTTTCAAAAGAAGAACTTAATCTTTTTGAACTGGGAAGAATAAAATTACAGTATAAATTTACATCGCTGGATAAAACGCTGCTTAAACGAGAGCTCGAACGATTCACCATCGAACTCAGTTGGAAATCTTCTCAAATTGAAGGAAATACCTATTCATTATTAGAAACTGAAGAGTTAATAAAGAATAAGAAAGAAGCAAAAGGTCATGACAAAAGTGAGGCGATCATGATTCTCAACCATAAAAATACATTTGATACCATACTTGAAAAAAAAGATGGCTTCAAAGAAATTACTGTTTCTGGTATCAGATCAATACATTCTGAACTTATACAAGATCTCAATGTGACTTCTGGCATCCGTGAGTCAGGAGTTGGCATCACCGGCACTAAGTATCTTCCTCTTGATAACAAATGGCAAATTGAAGAAGCTTTAACAAAAATCGTCGTGTGTGCAAAAAGGACCGATGCCATAGCTGAAAAGGCGTTAACTTTCCTTGCGATGATCGCGTATTTACAACCATTTACCGATGGAAACAAGCGAACATCGCGAATGATTAGTAACGCCATTTTGTTGGCTAACGGCTACTTCCCTCTCTCATACAGAAGCGTTGATGAAGTGGAATATAAAAAGGCTTTAATTCTTTTCTACGAACAGAATAATATGTTTCACTTAAAAAGAATATTTCTAGAGCAGCAACAATTCGCTATGGATAATTACTTCCTATAATGGAGAGATGGAGCTTGTAACAATCAATATCTTCTCAAATATCGTTTGCCACGTAAATGTACGCGCTTGTTTTCTCGCTGCCTGCTTAGCTCTTGAGAGGTTCTTTGTATCGGAAAGAATAGCGACTATCGCACGTGCGATATCTTGATTATTATACGATACTACAAACGCACATCCTACTTTCTCAAGTGTCTTTGCATTGTATGAAACATCGGTCATAAGAATCGGAACACCGCAAGAAAGATATGTTTTTATTTTTGTCGGATCTGCATAGTAACTAAAATTTGTTGTATCTCTCCCGCTTGGCATATACGTAGCCAAAGCTATATCTGATTTTATAATTTCTTTTTGTATGGCTGCTTGGTCAGATTGCCATCCCATAAACTGCACATGTTTTTCTAAAGATAGCGATTCCACAAGTTCCCGAAGCGGCTGTTCATACTCTCCGCCACCTATAATCGTCAACGAAACACGCGGCAATTTTTTTAGTATAGCGGGCATTGCGCGAATAACCTCCTGAACCCCTTGTTTTTCAAGCAAATGCCCAACAAAAATAAGTCGGTAATCATTTTTGACTTTTATCTTCTTTACAATATCTTTTTCCCAAACGCCGATTGGTACGACTATTTGTTTATCCTTCGTAGTTTTGAGTCCTAAAAACTTTTTTCTCCCTTCTTCTATTCGTGGCGATACATTCCAACATATATCAGAGTATCTAACCGCGAAACACTCCATACTATGATAGATGTAATTAATCAGCCAAATATTACTTCGCTTTGGACTAAAATCAATCGCATAAAACACCACTTTATCGACAATTCCAAAAACGTGAAGCAGTACCCCGACACAGGCATTTAATGGATTAACGCCTATATAAAGGTAAGACGCTTTTGTTAATTTCACACATTCAATAATTGTCGCAAGTGCATCACGGAAAAATGCTGTTACCGATCCGGCAGACACTCGCTTCACGCTTTTTGTATGGATATTTCTTCCTTTTCTATACACACGTTGTGTGTACGTTGAATTCTCTGCAAGCAATGGATGACCGATGTATATCAGTGACTGTATTTTTTGAGAAATAAGATAATCACTAAGCGCTTCTGACGCACCATAAAAAAGCGTATGCGTCACTATGATGACCTGTTCGGGAGTGTTTAGGCGACTTTGCATATATCCTCCAGTATCCTATCGCCATTATAGGTATACTGCCAATTCGGATAGTGTGATTGAAACTTCGACACATCAGAAATATACCAGATATGATCACCAATCCGCGGTGTATCGATATACGTCATTTTCGCCTTCTTGCCCACAATGGCTTCGATCTTTGCCACTGCCTCTAGAATAGAGGTATTAGAATGCCGTGATCCACCAATATTATATACTTCTCCAACTTTAGGTTTTTTGTACACTTCGTAAAATGCCGAGATCAAATCATGAGAGTGAATATTGTCCCGCACCTGCTTGCCTTTGTATCCAATGATCGAATATTGTCTTCCTTCTTTAATACACTTAATCAGATATGCCAAAAATCCATGGAGTTTGGCCGCGGAATGCGCAGGTCCTGTGAGGCACCCTCCGCGAAATATGAC
Source organism: uncultured Gammaproteobacteria bacterium (assembly GCA_964367095.1). Classification (GTDB taxonomy): domain Bacteria; phylum Patescibacteriota; class Microgenomatia; order UBA10105; family UBA927; genus UBA927. The sequence continues at coordinate 10,476 of CAYIXE010000001.1, forward strand.
CGTATGGAGACCAAAGTATCTTCCGTACTCCTGCACCATGAGGTCAGCTGCCGCTTTAGACACACCAAATACACTATGCGTGCATTGATCTATACTCATAGACTCGTCAATTCCTTTATAAAACTTGTGACTGGTCGGTAATTCGAATCGTGTCGATTTTTCCACCACTGGCAGTCGATTTGGCGTATCACCATACACTTTATTGGTCGACGTAAATATAAATGTAGCGTCTTTGGCATGTTTACGAAGATTTTCAAGAAGTAAAAGCGTCGCCTGTGCGTTTATAGAAAAATCCGTTAACGGCTCTTTGGCAGCCCAATCATGAGATGGTTGAGCAGCAGTATGGATGATAAGATCAAATATATTTTTTTTGAAAATATCACCAATTTTTTTCTCGTCGCGTACATCTACCGCATGGTGCACATATAAATGCTCTTCTTTGGACAGTTTTTTTCTCATCCAACTTGTGTCTCCATCAGCACCAAAAAAATACTTGCGCATATTATTATCTATTCCATGCACTTCAAATCCTTTACCACAAAAAAATCGCACCGCTTCAGATCCGATAAGCCCCGCAGAACCCGTGATGAGAACTTTTTTCTTCTTCATATTACTTTTTACTTTCAACTTTTTACTTTTTACTTTCGTTATACCACTCAATCGTTTTTTTGAGACCCTCTTCTAATTTCGTTTTCGCACGAAAACCAATTTTTTCAATAGCTTTTGTGTTATCACTATTTCTTCTCGGAGATCCGTCGGGCTTTGATGTATCAAATTCAATTTTTGTTTTCTTTCCTGACATGGACACAATCATTTCCACCAAGTCTTTTATCGATACTTCTTCATCAGTCCCAATATTGACAGGATCTGGCACAGGATATTTGTCTATGGCGTCAATGAGACCCTTGGCAAAGTCCTCCACATATAGAAACGCTCGAGTTTGTTTGCCACTTCCCCACACGCGCAAGGGATTCTCTCCATCAAACACTCGTTTGATAAGTGCCGGTATCACGTGAGATTTCTCAATGTCGAAATGATCACGAGGTCCATATGCGTTATATGGCCTCACAATGCCCACCTTCATCCCATACTGCTGACTATAATACATTCCTAGCTTTTCTGCCATGCGCTTGGCCCATCCGTATCCGCCGTTGGTCGGCTCTGGCTCTCGTAAAAATCCTTCTGATTCGGCAGTTGGAATTTTGGCATCTGCGGGGTAAATACACGCTGACGATACAACTAAAAATCGCTCAACTTTTGTAAGTCTTGCCGCTTCAATCATAACGGAGGCAATTTTTAAATTATCAAAAAGCATGGTGGCCTGATGAGTTCGATTATATTCAATACCGCCCACTTTAGCTGCCAAATTCATCACCACCTGTTGCCCTTGACATGCTTTCAACGCATCCTGTTCACTCGCGCAGTCGCCTGAAATAAACTGAACTTTATCCTTAAGATATAGAATATTTTTGATTACTCCATCTCTCATGCGATCATATACCGTAACCTTTGCACCGAGAGACACAAGCTGTTCTACCACATGACTACCGATAAATCCAGTGCCCCCGGTCACTAACGCTTTTGTGTCCTGCCAAAAATTATTCATAGTTCCACCAATTTCATAGTCGCTTCCTGATAGATTGTAGTATATCGTTTCTCTGATTGAATCGCCATCCAAACGTTACTATCGTGCTACTAGCAATACATTTTGCCTTTTAACCTAAATTTTACCAACATACTCCCTCTACACTTTCATTTATCGATAAATGAAAGTGTTACTTGTGATACCGCCGAAGATTGTACGCGAGTGTCTTTACTACCTTTTTCCAAAAATCTTCCATCTCCTCGCTATACATGCGTTTTTGAAGAAGCTTTTTTGTACTTTCTCCACCCTTATCCAACCATTCTGACACACGATTAATAGTAGAGGTGCTTACATGTAAAATATATACAATATCTTCGTAGTTAAATTGCTTATGAAGCATCATTGCAACCGCGAGACGTTTGGCAAACATAACACGTTCTGTCTTTGTAAAAAAATCATAGTAAAACGCTTTGACATCTTGCGGATTACGAATAGATTGAAGAACCCAAAGAAAATCATCCCTAATTGAATAATATACATCTTTATCAACCGGTCTTTTTGAAAGCTGTGTCATATATCCTCACTTTCATTTATCGATAAATGAAAGTGAAATGTCAAGAGAGTATTTATAGTATTGGAGGGATAATTATTTTCTCTAGGCTACTATTCACACGTTTATCTTCGTAAATATTTTGACTATTGTATTCATTTCCTTTTTCGTCAATTCTGGATTGTTACCAAAATAGAGCCCTTGCGTATGCACGAGCTCAGCATTTCGCGTATTCATTTTTGCGGCCTTGCCTTGATAGCGACGGAAAAAAGGCTGTTTGGTCATATCGCCACCCACCACTGGTCGTATTTCTACTTTTCCATCACACGCTTCTACCAGCGCGTCACGAATTTTCTGCGATCTACAAATCACCGGTACAGCAAAATTAGAAACCCTATCGATATGATTGTATCTTATGGGATAAAATAAATCTGTTCTGGCATAAATTTGTTTTGCCATATATAAAAAATTCTTTTCTCGCTTTCGTATAATTTCAGGAAGATACTGCATTTGATTATTACCCAAAAATCCCTGAATTTCTGTCGTTCTCAAGTTATACCCCAAATCATAAAATGTGTATCGGGAATAAAAGGTAGAATTCACATCGTGTTTTACTCTCAAAAATAATTGTTTATCTTCCGTCAAATTACGATCCCACCCATGTGCACGTACTAGATGAAGCATGGTCATAAGTTCTTCGTCATCCGTCACGACTGCACCGCCCTCAACGGTCGACATATGATGACCAACATAGAATGAAAATGTACTCGCCAGTCCCCAATTACCAAGCTTTATGCCTTTATATACTGTGCCCAATGACTCACAATTGTCTTCAATAAATATAATTTTTTGTTGTTTACACAATCGGGCTATGGCATCTATATCATCACAAAACCCCAAAAGATTTGTAAGAAATAACATTTTGATCTTGTTTTTTTTGAGGACCTCTTCTAGCGTGCGTGTAGAAATATTGAGCGTGTCAAGCTCTATATCGATGGCGATAGGATTTAGACCTAATTGTATAAGCGGCATGACGTTTGTCGACCACGTTAATGCAGAAAAACCGACTGCATCTCCTTTTTTGATCCTCCCCAAATTAAGAAGTGCTTGAATGAGAGCTAAATTTGCTGAACTCCCACTGTTTACGAAGAGACAATATTTACGATCTTGATAGTTCGAAAATTTCTGTTCGAATTTACGACATTGTTCACCAATACTTAATTTTTCTGCTTTCAAGATAAACGTGCACAACAGTTTTTTTGTATTCTTTTCGTTGTAAAACGTCGATTTAATCAGTGGAATCATACTATTCTCCCTGTTCTCTTTTATACCATTCATACGTTTTCAACAAGCCTCTATCAAGATTAGTTTTTGGTGTCCAGTTCATTGCGCGTTTTATCTTTTCCCACGAAACGACTTGACTTAATAATTCTTCCTCTCTTCCATCCTCAGTCTTATCTATGCGTAATTCTTTTGAGCTCATGCCAATAATTTTGGTCATTAAGTCTCTGACGGATATTGGCTTCCCTGTTCCCACGTTATAAATTCTGTTTTTCTCAAGCTGTGCATCAGTTATTTGCCCGAGCATGCCGTACGCTCGTATCGCATCATCTATATACAAATATTCTCGTTTCGCACTTCCTCCCCACATAGTGGGATTTTTGCCACTCACGACACTTTGCATGGTCTTGGGGATCACGCGTGAAAAATTAAGATCGCCCGGACCATAAATATTTACAAATCGTGGAATTAAAACCGGTAGATTAAAACTATCTGCATAAGACTGCGCGATAAGGTCTACACACGTCTTTGATGTTTCGTAAGGCCTTGACGGTCGTGGCGGCTCATCTTCCCGATACGGTACTGACGCTCTCCCATAGACATGTGACGTAGACGCAATAATAATCCGCTGTATATTATAGCTTCGCGAAACCTCAAGGACATTTAACGCACTCGTAATATTATTATTAAATGTCCCGTATGGCTCTTTAGAACCGGACTCGACGAGTGCTTCACTGGCTAAATGAAAACACGCATCAGGTTTAAATTGTTTGAATACTTTCAATAATTCAGCTTTATTGGCGACATCAACTTTTTTTTCTATCGTCGAATTATACGGGTGTCTTGATAGACCAAGCACCTTTGCTTTTTTTCCCAAAAGATAGGAAACCAGATGTCTCCCGATAAATCCGCTTGATCCGGTAATAAGTACACGACTATTTTCCCAAGATTTTATTTGCATTGTAATATATTTGGTGTCTTATTATAACCCAACTATAGATAAAAACGAATCCCACACCCATCAGAGGATGCAAAAACCATGCTCTGTCTCGAATTTTTAGAAATCCTCTACAGCTATCATAGAAAGGAACAACAAGTGTGACACAGTAAAAAATCGCCAGTACCAGACGCCAGAGTTCTTTCTTTGTAAATATTTCGTATCGTCGAACACGCTTTCGTTCAAGTGATTTCTCACCCATGTGATACTGATTCATAAACAGCATTCTTCGTTTTAGATAAGACCATATATTTCCATATCCAGTTAAATGAAGAATTGCATCATCAACAAACGCATAGGTATCAAATCCTTTGGTGATAAGATCCACATTTACATCCATGTCAAAATACTTTCCCGGTGTCGCTTGGGCATTGTTCATAAGAGTCTCACGACGCACAATGAACCCATTGGCGCCTATCGTTGGAATTCTATTTTCTGAAAATTTCACAATATAATATCCATTATCAGAAATAACCTCCCCCGCCAAATTGTAACTATCAAACATATAGGAAAGCCTATCTGATCTGCCTAAATACCATACAAAGGGATCTCCCGTGCCAAAAAGCGCAAAATATCGATCAAGTAGACCTTCTTTCTTGTCATACTGGTATCTAAGTGTCTCAACACCTATGATTTTTTTATTTTCCACAAATGGACGTACCATTTTTGATAGCCACTGCGGATGAGGCAATATATTGTCATGATCGATCATCGCCAAAAGTTCATTTTTTGCATTTTTAATACCAATACTTTTGTTATATTCTGCATTTTGTTTCTTGGGATCTATACTGATTACTTTTGCACCGAAACGCTTGGCTATTTCTATCGTCTTATCAGTTGATCCGCCATCGGCAACGATAATTTCTATTTTGTGTTTAGGATACAGTTGCGCTTGTATACTTTTCAAACAACGCTCAATCGTTCGTGTGGAGTTATATGTAGCAATGACAATAGAGATACTTGGAATTTTAGAGATTGTATTCATATCTTTTGTGCAAGAATTGCGATTCCTAATCCGCGCTTATTTTTTGTCCACCCATCCAAGAGTGATATGCCGTAAAGAAGAGGATATACAAGTGCTGTAAGAAACTGACTTTTGGCCAAAGCCATATGATTCAGTTCCCAAGCCAAAGAGCCAAAAAAACCAAACGTGTGTGTGCTTTTTATAACACGAAAGCCAACTTTTAGAAGCTCATTAGTAAGCGTTTTGAGTTCAAATCCTTCTCGCACATGGTCGACATGTTCCCATGTTGCAAATTCACGAAAATGTCGGACTTGATGTACCTGTGGTACATGAATGTACACATAAGCTTTTGCCTTAAGTAAATGATGCATATTTTTCAGTACTCTTTTGTACTCATGTATATGCTCCAGCACGTCAATGATAATCATACAATCGTATATATTACGACCTTCATGACTTTTTACAATATCTCCAAAGACAAACTTCGTATTGGTAGCACCAAATTCTTTCTGCACCTCTCGGGCAAACGCTAATTTGCTCCTATCAATCTCCCAGCCAACTATTTTTGCGTTTGGATATTTTTTGGCCATAAAAAATGAGTAGCATCCTATCCCGCTTCCTATATCTAAAATTGTTTTTGGACTAAACGCACCCAAAGAACGTAGCGCCTGACGAAAATACATTCCCCGTACCTGAAACCCAATTTCAGGAATTCCAAATAGCCAAACATATGCACTCGCAAACCACGATCGTATTAGTGAAGATATCTGAATTTTTTCCTTATATACGCCATTCATCTCATGAAGCGATTGCAAAAGTATTTCAGGATGCTTGTAATAGTCAGATCCAAACATAGGCACTACTCTATCACGCTTCAACAGCGGTGTGAAGCAATGAAAGGCTTTGGTTTGCGGCATCGTTCCATGTAAATGACGTACTCCAAAAAAGACCTCTTTTTTGCATCTTACTATATGTTATTTTATCGTTATAAAGGGTAAAGGCGCGCATAGCTAGATCCTCTGGTGTAGATAGAACGGTAAGTATCCCTGTTTGCCCATCTACGATGGTATCGCACAATGCTCCTGAAGGGTAAGCCACAGTCGGTGTGCCCTGACTTGCCGCTTCTAATACAACCAATCCCCATCCTTCCTTCACTGACGCATGAAGAAGCACATGCGATTTTGCCATAAGGTGTAATTTCTTTTTTTCAGAAACATTACCCCACCAAATGACGCGCTTCTCTATTCCCATCTCTTTCACTTTCTCCTGAAGAACTTTGATATATCGTAAATCGCCATCACCCACTATCCACAACACAGCAGTCGGCAATGAAGAGAGAAGTATGGTAAATGCCTTCAACACATCCTCAACACCCTTCATACGGACAACTCGTCCAACAAAAAGAAACGTAGGCACAGTATTTTTTATCGGTAGCTTGGCTATTGCAGTATTACCTATCGGACATGGTATAGCGATGCATCGATCGCGAGAAACTCCTAAAGAAATAAGCTCATTTCTCGTAGACGGGGCATCAGTCCAAAAATAATGTGCTCTATAGACCCAGATATAGAATCGTTCAAGCATTTTTCCGATCCATGAAATCGGGAATGGATACATGACATCCCAAATAACTGAAGCGACTTCATGAACAAACACAATGATAGGAATGCGTGCATAAAACTTTGCAAAAAACGGAATACCATGCACCTCGTCCACTATAACGTCTATATCTTTTCCATGGAAAAAATAGTACACCATGGCATAAAAAAATACACTGACACTGCTTCCCTGCCGTACAACACGTATTCCTTCTATAACTTCTTCATTTAAGGCGCCGCTATACATGGAAGTAAACCACGTTACTCTTTCGCCATTTTTCACCCAGCCTTTTGCGTGTTGTAAGGTGACGTATTCAGCGCCTCCAGAGTTGGGATTTTTAGGATCTCTCCAGTTGAGAATCAAAATATTCATACTCTATTGAACAATTATGGCAATGCGATTTTGAAGTTTAATTCAGGATCAAACATCCAGTTGTGTTTGTTAATGTTGTCATAGTAATGAAGAATTTTTAAACGGTAAAAAACTGCACACGTGTCCCAAAGCATACGATACACTACTTTCCATACAGAATACGATGTAATGCTTGATACTCCCGTAAAGTCTAATTCGATTGGCGCTTCAAATATTCGCGTATACCCTAAATGATTGGCAACAGCCAAAATTTCTATATCAAATGCAAATTGCTTCACTAATAACCTCGGCAACACATCCTCTAATACGTTCCTTCTATAAAGCTTTATCCCGACCTGCGTATCTTTCAAATTCAGACCAAATAGAACGCGAGTAAGCTGTTGATACCCAAAGGATAATATTTTTCTCTCGAGTGGGTAACGTACCTTTGACACAGGGTGACGCTTGCTCCCAACGATTATATCCGCGTTATACCAATAAAAATGCTCAAGCATCATGGAGAGTCCTAACTCACTTACATCTCCTCCGGAATCGATAAAGCCAATAATGTCCCCACGACTTTTTGCCATACCAAAACGCACGGCATACCCTTTGCCATGATTTGTGTTATATCCTGTCACCATCAACTTATTAGAATGAACTTTATTTGCTTCTCTTTCACTGTTATCGACTTTTCCATCTATGACGACTATTACTTCATAGGGAATAGATAACAGGGTGAGCTCGCCTAATATAGACTGGAGCTGTTTTTGAATCGATTTTTCCTGTTTATAAACTGGAATAATCAATGATAATAATTTCGGTTTATTCTTTCCCATAGCGGTAGTATATCAAAAGAATCACACAGGTAATAAACGTAACGCCAATATTTATATATATCACCTGATTGAGGGATGAGTGAAAAAACCATAATCCAATGCTTTGTGATACCGTGGCTCCCAAGGTAATCACCCATACGCGCGTTCTGCCGATAGCAAGAAAAATAGTGGTAAGCAAATTAACCAACGTAAAAAATGTGATAAATATACCAAATAAGCCCATAAAAGGAATAGCACCATCAAATGCAGTTCCATACATAATCCGAACGATAAAGGCTGGTGCAATAAAATATCCAAGTGTCAGTATGCTAGAGAGTGCCGCCACGGCACCGAGAGCGCTTAGCACCATACCATGGTAGGATTCTTTACGCTCTTTTTTCTCAACTATCATCGGAAATATCACAAACCCTAATGCAGATGATGCGTAAAATATTACCTTTCCAAGCACTGCAAGAGATGCGTAAATCCCCGCTTCATAGGGAGAGAAAAAATGCTTTACCAATAAAACGTCTTGACTATAGAGTGCAATGGTGCCTAGGGTAGCCAATAACATCGGGAGACTATAGACCGCCGCATCGGCCTTTGTGATTGATAATGGTTTTGACTTTACCCGTATTAGACCCCAAATCGGCACAAAATTTATAACGTATGAAATCACGTTGGATATGATATTTCCTATAAGTACTCCTATGAGCCCAAATGGCGCTCCTAATACCCCAAATACTAATCGCAAAAGCATTCCGATATTGGTCACCACACTGGATGCCAAAAATAGTTGAAATGATTGCAAGATACTTATGTTTATGACAGAAAATATGAAACTCACAAATATGAAATAGAGCCAAATAAAGTAGCTTGAAGATATATGCAAAAATTCAGCCAATGCGTTCGCTGAAACTACCGCGACCAAAAACCCAATCAATGAGACTAGAGAGATATATCGAAACGCTGCCCAAAAAAGACTGGGAACTTCCTCTAAAAGTTTTCTTGCACGAAGTTGTGAAAAAAACTTCGCAAGGATCGTTTGGACTACGCCGGATCCTATGTTGATTATGTAAAATAACGACAAGAGTGCAGAAAATTCTCCATAAATAACCGGGCCTAATAACCGTCCAACAAGTACGTGATAGGCATATGCACCGACGTTGGCTACCATCGAGCCCACCAAAATTATGAAACTTCCTTTCGCTAGAGGATGTGCTATAAACGCATGAAGTTTGAGAATTATTTTTTTCATGGCGACCAAAATCGTAATCGCAAGAGAGTAAAGAGAGCGACAATACCATCACGCCATGTCAGCTTTTTTCCCTCAGAAAATTTTCTGCCAAAGTATGAAATAGGCACTTCATATATTTGATACCCGCTTCGAAGTATCTTCGCCGTAATCTCCGGTTCAAAGTCAAATCGTTTTGCTTTGATCGTAATGCCTTTCAGTACTACGGCATCAAATACTTTGCATCCTGTTTCCATATCCGTAATATTGGTGTTGTAGAGAATGTTGGTGACGAGTGTTACAAATTTATTACCTAACTCATAAATAAACATCGTCGAAAGATGTCCGCCCAAAAATCGTGATCCGTATACGACATGAACCCGATCATTTTCAAAAGGGGCTAACAGTACTGGATAGTCAGAAGGGCTGTATTCTAAATCCGCGTCTTGAATAAGGATGATATCTCCTGTGGCCTTTGCAATTCCAATCGTTACTGCCGATCCTTTGCCCTCATTTTTCTTCTTAAAAATGACCTTTACCCTCTTCACCCATTTTTTGAGTAGATCTTCTGTACCGTCGGTCGATCCGTCATCTATGATAATAATTTCTTTCTCCCACCCTAAAACTTTCGTTTGGGAAACGAGATTGAGTACTTCTTCTACCGTCTTCTTTTCGTTGTATACAGGAATGATTATAGAAAGTTTTTTCATGCGTTGAAAAATGCCTTACCATGGAAGACTAACCACGCCCAGAGCGGAATAAATTCCAATGTTTTTCCCTCTATCTTTTGTATAGCCGAATAGTTTTTCGTCAATACGTATCCTTTTTCCTTATTAAACTCCTGCAATCCTTCTACCATGCCCTGTGTTTCTCTCTCATGCGGCTGATCAGTATATGAAACATTATAAAAAGCCAACGCAGGATCCATAGTCACAAAATCTATCTCTTTCTTACCTTTCCAATAGTAAATCGCCTGCGATTGTTTTTTTAACTCCATGTATACTACATTTTCCGCACATTGCCCGATATCAGGTCGTAAAAGCGGCACGTTAAAATTTCGCAGTCCATTATCGACTACGTACATCTTTCGGGCTCTTTGCACATCCTGCGTCTCCTTCGTTTTATACGAATAATGCTTACTCTCAAAGAGTAAATATGCCCGCTGAAAATACTCTATGTAGGATTTGGTAGTCTCTAAAGAGAGTTTCTGCGGTCGAGATAAACTACTGTATGTATGCGTTTTCGTAAAATCAGACATAATCTGAAGTCCTAATACTTCTACTTCCTGCTGATTTCGAACACCATTGGGCACCACAACGTCTCTTGAAACCGTATCTCTAAAATAATTTGATGCCAATGTCCGTTTGACATCTTCATCTTCGGTAAGCACTATCTCAGGATATCCGCCTTCTTTCATATAATTCCCCAAGTGATGCAGAATTTTCGTTTGTTGGAAAAAATTAGCCTTGAGAATCGATGATATATTCGCTTGCCCTTCTATAGTAATTCCTTTTATGCGCAAATATTCATAAAAATTAAAGGGGTAGACGTCTACTTGAACGTTTCTGCCGGTCAAAACTGTCGCCGACTCTGACTCAACCAACGATCGGCGTGATCCGGAAAGTATAAACTTAACAGGATCTTTCCGCTCATACTTACTGCTTATCCAACGATTGAAGTCTTTAATTCCTTGAATTTCATCCAAAAATATATAAACTTTCCCTTGCGGGTTGTAAGTCTCCATATAATAGATAAAAATATCTTCCAAGAGTTTCCAGCCTTGTGTCAAATACTGCTGCACCAATATATCCTCCAAAAACAAATACACCACGTTTTTGGCCGGTATGCCTTTCTCAACGATAAGATGCTCCATAAGCTGATGCATCAGCGTTGATTTCCCTGCACGACGAACACCAGTAAGGATTAACACATGACGAATATCCAGAAGTTTTTTGAGGCGCTCAAGATACTTTTCTCGAGGCACAGTATGTATCCATTTACCTTTCAAAGGATCAGTAAAGTGAGGGTTCCATGTCGAAATTAACGTTTGACACACTTCTCTATCCATAGTTGCAGTATATACTCGTATTGCCTACCTGTCAAGTATAATCTAAGGTTTATATGTCAAACCCTACGTTATATCGAAGGGTTAATAACAGTATTATACACAGCTATTGTTTCGCGAGCTACACGATCCCAACTAAATTTGTTAGCCCACGTATGACCCTCACGTATCAATTCTTCCCGTTTTGATTGCGGAAATGAAAATGCTTCTTCTATCTTTTGTACAATACTTTCTCTATCATTTGGATCACAAATGAGTGATGGGCCAGCAATTTCTTTCAAACTCCCACCATGCGTCGCAATCACCACCGTACCTGCAGACATCGCCTCAAGAACCGGCAATCCAAACCCTTCATAATACGAAGGAAGTACGCACATACTCGCTTGAGAAAGAAACGCGGGCAAATCATCATCCGATACTCGATCTACTCTCTCTACAGAAGATTCGAGATGAAATTTTTTAATATAGGTATCAATCGTTTTCGCTTCCATTGAATCACCCAAAAATGCTTGTCCCACTAGAAACAGCTTCTCTCCGGATCGCATCATACCTTTCGTAATCAGAATTTGCCACGCGTTGAGAAGTCCAAGAATATTTTTGTTCCAATTGATGTCCCCTACATACACTGCAAATCGTTTGGGGAGTGCATACTTTTTTGCCACACGCTTCACGACATCGGTGCTAATAGATTTTGTAAACGCACTGCTTGGGGCTAACGGCACTACATCAATTGTATCTGCAGGTCTACGCAATATGTTTACGACATCATTTTTTGAACTGATACTATCAGTAATAATCCTTCTGGCTCGCGACAAATTCCACTTTTGTATTTGCCATTTAAGCTCCCCCCGCATGCCTCTTGGGAAATGCTCCGGAAACACGAGCGGCGTAAGGTCGTGCACCGTCACTACAAATGGTTTCTTAATAAATAACGGCAATGTAATAAAAAATGGATCAAAATTTGTGAAGTGAACAATATCTACTTCTTTTGAAATATCACGAAAACTAGAAAATTCGTGGATGGAAACGCTGTTATTTTTTTTGAGTGCGTTGATGAGTTCTCGGGTGTACACGCCCACTCCCCGTGTTTTGTGGCCGCTTGAGAGAGGTGACGTGCTTATGGCTATATTCATAAAGTATGTTATTTTTTCTTTCCCCTGGATAATTTCTTTACAAAAATATCCTTTCCTGCTCGCAAACTTTTTTGCATTAGCAGAGGTGATAACGTTTTTTTCCATCAGTAGAAATCATTTTCAACTGTACGATTCTTTCGTACACTTCACTCCCTTCACCCTGAAGTTTACTTTTTAAATCTGTCCAATAACGTCTGGGGATTGTGGAGTCAGTCAACACCTCTATAACATCAATAACAGAAAAATACCAGATTTCTTTATCACCATTCCAATGTCTTCGAACAGTCTTTTGATTAAAAAATGCAATACTTTGGTCTTTTTTTTTCATAGGATCATTACCTAAGATTTTATCAACATTTAAACCTTCTGAAAGGGAGTACTTTCAAGTATACCAAAATGTCAGAAGCGAGACACAAATTGAGAGATAAGAGCGGTTACGCATCTTCAAGTTCCTGCTTAGTTACATTCGCTTGCTTTAATAGCGAAGCAAGCGTACCCAACGCAATTTCTTTATGATTCGGAACAATAGTTGTTTGAAGCTTGCCACCTCGAACGCCTCGCATTTTTATATGACTTCCTTTTTGGGATACAATCATAAAACCTAATCGCTTCAGACGTGTAATTATATCTCTTCCTGAATACAATTTAGGCATACTGAAACTTTGGGAATAATTTCTCCAATCGAAGATCAGGCAATATCTTCAAAGAATCTGCCGAAACTTTTTCATCTTCAAAATAAAGCTCAATGGCTTCATTTAAATTTATAAGTGCCTCACTCATAGATTTTCCTTGGCTGGCTATATCAATTTCCACGGCTTTGGCTACAAACCATGCACCTTCACGCCAAACGAGGGCATTCATTCCATAAGAGGCTATTTTTTGTTTTTTCTCTAATCGTTTCATCATATAATCGTAGTATATCACATCAAACAAGTCATTCTTCTTGCATATTTACGATGAGCATAACGTACTTTGCGTATACCGAAAGCTAACAAAGAGAACAAACTGAGTAGTGATATCCCGTCGGCCAATAGCCGCAAGGGAGTCTCTTCAAATCTAACGATTAGTTGATGCTCTCCACTGGGCATATTCACATGGATAATACCGTCAGATTTATAGATGATAGTAGTTTCTTTACCGTCAACATACGCTTTCCACCCGGGAAAATAGAGTATATTCGCTGAGACAGTGCTTTCTGTTTTAGCATTGATAGTCATCTCATAGGAAAGTGGGGTCTCTTTGTACACATTTATAGCGGCATCCCCAGTGCTCGCTTGAAACCTTGTAGAAAACCGCTCTTTTTTCCATCCTGTCCATATTGTCGAGAAGCTATTACCTAAAGATGATGTGCCATCTGTAAATTCACGCCGAGAAAGGTAATGTGCATCATCCCGCTTTTCATACGTCACAGGCTTCATATATGAAAAACTTGCTATAAAAGCCAGAACGGTGAGCCCCACCATAATCCATCGTGGTGTCACAGTGGTAAGAAGCGCTCCAAGATACCCAGTGGCAATGGTGGTAACCACCAATAATCTCCATGGATACTGAATATTGCCCATAAGCGGCACGTATCGCCATAATGACAACGAGTACTCTGTCATACCAAAGATTGCAACCCCTACCACACAAAGAACGGGGAAAATTATCGCTCGTAATGCTTTCTTTCTCACTGCCGCAAAAAAACTGATACATACGATAAGAAGCGACACGATGCCAATTTGATACGACATCTCATCAGCGGTAATCCCTACACCCGAAAATCCCGTTCCCCACGATGGGAAGAGCAGCTGAAAAAGATCCGGAAAATGATCAGCATACGAAACACTATTTAAACCCACCATAAAACGGCTCTCAACGAGTGCCGGCAGCCAAAAATACGTTGCTAACCCAATTCCCGTAACAATTACTAAGATGTTGCCTCGTTTGCGATACCATGTATACAAAAAAATAATTGGAATAAATATGAGCGCTGTAATATTGTGACTTACTATAATACCGGCTATCCCTATTGCTACACCAAAGGAAACACCATATTCTAACGCTGCAAGGGTTAACAACACAAAAGAAAGCGCCCACACCTCTCCTACTGATCCCCGTACATAAATATCCACAAACCAATACGGCACCATCGAACATATAATCGTACCTATAAGTGCTGGCTTTTTTCCAAACACTTTACGTAACCACAAAAAACACCAAAGTATAGCCGTAAGATACCCTGTAGCCAAGGTCAGCTTCACGCTGTCGACAAACGTCGCGCCCAATGCATGGAATAAACTTCCTATATAGTTAGGGAATGGATAATGAAAAAGAAAAAGCGGTAAGCCGTATCCACTATTTAAATCAGGCGCCCATCGAGGAAATACATACCCTTGAGACAACATCTTATAAAACTGCCAGAAACGAATAATATGATACTCTCCGTCATGCGTCGGGATAAATCGAGCACCAAAAAGCCATTGCGATGCAAATATTGCCGGAATAAGCGCGAGCAATAAAAATTTCATCGTTTGTTCACAAAAATTTTATACCAAAAACTATAACAAGCCAACGGCATCCATGTCACAAAAAGCCGTATCATGGGTCCTGTGCCTCCATATTCTCTCGTCGCTATCCACGGCAAATACCGCAGCATTAATCCAAAGCTTAACATATACGCGGCTCCATGAATAAAGGATCTTTTGCCCATAGGCAACAGTGATACAAATACAAGAAACCATATGGCGTACCACGGATACATTTCTTCCCGAAGGGGGGTTAATAAAAAAACGCCAAACATACAAATTCCTACAAACAAAGCACGCTTTTCGTCTGATAAGTGACGAAAAAAAATAAAAAGCGGCAACACCACTATAGTTGCTCCTTTCACCAATACCGAGGAGAGCATAAAACCCAATCCCATAATCCATACTGCTAACTGCGTATTACGCCAAAGATAAATTCCATAAAGAAGGAGAGCCATCATAAATGTATCATTATGGCCAGATACAAATGTCTCAATAATCACAAGCGGATTAAACGCAAAAAATAAGACGTTTCGCACGTTCTTTGTCATCCGATAAATAAGAACTCCTATCGCTACATACGAGCTGATTACCAACAATTTAAATGTGTACAACGCGACCAATACATTACCAAAAGAAAGTACGTACGGAATCCACGTGGCAAGTATCCATATTGGCCCGTACAGTGCGAGTTTATTGGCGGCTCTGGTAAACCCAAGCATCGGCTCACCGAGAAATTCAGTCGGCATCACAAGATAGGGATTTTCGTGATAAAAAAATGCAACCTTTGCCGTAAGAATGTAGTTAAAAATGTCATGAGACAATGCAGGGTATGATAAGAAAAAGATACAACCTATCAATAACAAAAATTTCCAATATGTTTTTAGCGTTGGTAGCGTCTGTATCCTAATAATCAATGCATACAAGATAAACAAAATGAAAACAAAAATTATATATATAATCGCGGCAACAATCGGCGTTTTATACACGATGTGAGTCAACGAATTGAGGACTGATAATGCCCACGGATGCGTCGAGATACTAAAATTTGGATCAACGAACCCAAATGAAAAAAGTGAAAATAAGAATCCGACTACTGCAAACCAAACAAGTATTGCTTTCATATTATGGATTCATACTATTCTCCCGTATATTTTGACGAAGCTTTATAGAAGCAGTCAACCGCTCATGAATGGATAACACCGTTGAGGAAATTTTTTCCGGTGTCCATATAAATTCTGGAGGCAATTCTCTATATAACTTTGTAAGTAACTTCTCGTGAGTGCTCATCTGTTCTTTTAATGATGCAACAACCAATGACATATTTTTCTTTTCCGCTTTTCCCGATTGAATACGTTCTGGTAGCTGAATAATTTCATTGTCAGAATGATTCAAGGCATCAAATGCCAATAAATATTGTTTGTACTCAAATAATATTTTCGCTTCAACCAGATATTTATCTGCCATGTTCATGATATGTTTTGCCTGCGCGATACTCCCAAAACTCCAATATCGTTTCACATGATCCAAGACGCGTGATACTCTATACATTTTATTTCCGGGCATAGCTGATGGATATGGGAGCACATATTCAGAAAATACAAGCGAAGGTGTGGAAAAAATTAAAGTCAAAAGAAAAAATGAAAGGAAATACTTCATATCACGATGCAGACATAAACTTTTTGTATGCCATAGGAAAATGGATGCTCGAGAATAGCGCAAACTGAAACCCCTGCCATCCGTCTACAAACCCCTTATGGCGAAGATAGATCGAAAAAAACGTACCAATCGGTTTGACCAAACAATACGATAAAAATAAATTAAACGTGGGTGTTTTATATATCTTTCGCAAATCTAGAGCTGTAAGCGAGGTATACGTGTCTGCCTTTGCCCAGTATTCCTCAAGAGTATTGTTGGTGTAATGCAAAAGCGGTTCTTTAAGCGTTCCGATCTCTCCATCTATGACAATCTGTTCATGTACTGACTTGCAAGGTAACATGCCTTTACCCCTTTTAAACAATCGAACAAGATAGTCAGGATACTGTCCGCCTTTGGAAAGCCATTTGCCAATGAAGAAATTTTTGCGCGGCATTTGATACCCGGCATTTGTATTCTTTTTCTTTATTACTGACAGAATTTCGGCGCGAAGCTTTGGGCTTATGACTTCATCAGCGTCCAACTGCAATATCCAATCGCTCTTGCATGCATCTATGGCATACTGCTTATTGATATGAAACATCGCTGGATTATCTCGTTTAGAAATGTTCGCACCATACTTCTTTGCAATTTCAAGAGTTCCGTCAGTTGATCCGCCATCGACCAAGACTATTTCATCAACCCACGAAACTACAGAGGCTAAACATGCTTCTAATTTAATAACTTCGTTATATGTAGCAATTGCCACTGATAATGTTACCTTCTTTTTTGCCATAACCGCATTGTAACAAGAAACCCCAAGAGTACAAAAATACCACCTATAGAAATCCAGTTAGAGAGTTTTCGAAACTTTGTATCGGAAAATATAATTTCAACATCATGCACTCCCTCGGGAACATCAAATGTTAACAGTCCTCGATAATTAGGGTTTTGAAATTCAATAGGAACGCGCGTTTTATCGACAAATACTTCCCAATTGGGAAAATAAAGCGTATTTTCGACAAATTTCATGGATGTTGATGAAGAAACAGCATATGAATGATATGTGCTATTTCTACGTCCGACTTCAATAGTCACATCCTTTCCACTGATTAGCTCAATCGGCGCTTTGGCTCTCGTTTCCATAAAACGAATAGACCAAATCGGTGAACTTTCTCCTGTATCCGTAGTGCCGTTATAGACGCTGGTGAAATTACTGTCAGGCATCGATACATACTCTTTTGCGTGCCACATGGGAATGGTTCCGACAATTGCGATAGTACACAATAATCCCATCATCCATATCTTCTCTTTTTTAGAAACTATACTTATCCCAATAGCACCAACAATCGACGTTGCAAATACTGCAACACTCATCAGCCGCCAAGGAAATTGAAACTTTTGCAGAAGCGATATCGATTGCCAAACAGGCAACGCTGCATTGGTCATAAGGAAAAGTGAGAAAATAAATATGGCGACTGCCGCTATAGTGAATATCTGCATTTTTCGATTCGCTTTGGAAAACTTCACCAAGACCAATACCAACCCCAGAAGCTGTGCCACACCAAGGCTCTTACTAAACTCATTTCCACCCCCATAGTTCCACGCTGACCACAGAAACCACCGCAGCGGCACAAATCGAGTCTGAAAATCTCCGACGGTCACGATATCTCGAAGCGTATATTTCCCCTCAACAAATGCAGGTATCCAAAAAAATGCTGATAATATGAACCCAAGTGTAATACAGATAACGCTTGTGATGAAAAACCGACGTTTATCTTTTGACTCATAGACAAAAAGGTATAAAGCGTAGACACCTGCTATAGGCAAAAACATAATACTCAATGCATTATGTGAAAGAATTAATCCCGCCACACCCAACGCAACTATAACCTCCGCCTTTATTATTCTCATATATCGATATATGAGAATTTTGGGAGTATCAAAAGATTGCTTAGCTAACATATAAAGTCCAAACATCACAAACGGTAAAAAAATAAAAGCCATATGTTCCCCAATCGCCCCGCGAATATAGATATCGACAAACCGATAGGGAGCAAATCCATAAAGGATAGCCGCTGTAATCCCCGCTTCCATGCCCCATGCGGCATTAACCCACAGAAACATGGCAAACATGCTTGCAATAAACCCAAATGCAAAAACGAGCTTGACACTTTCTACCAATGAAAATCCAATCGTATGAAACGCTGACGCGATGTAGGATGGCAGCGGATACAAAAACATCATCACCGGATGCCCGTATCCCCAATTAAGGTTGCCAGCCCATCGCGGAACAAGGTTGCCTTCAGAAAGTGATTGATAGAAGTTGGCAATCCTTGCCACATGATCCTTACCATCATGCGTTATGGGCAATCCTGAGTTAAACAAGTCAAAAAGGGGCAAGATGGAAACAATAAGAAGTACGAACCAGATAACCAAGAGTGGAAGTAATCGCTTCATAACGTAAATGCAATAATTGCTTCTTTCCCGTCAAGATTCTTAAATATATTTACCACGCGTTTTTGCGTAGGCGCATCTTTACTATCAGCAATATACAGCGTATCAGCTTTGAGCACTTCTGTAGACCAGTTTATTGAGCGAAATTCCACATTCCCAAATCTATGCGGCTTGTCATATCCGCCTGACACACTGCCGCCGAGTGTTTGATAGAGGTTAGGATCAAACGATGAATAAAAAAGGTAAAACATATACGACTGGTACAAATTGCCGTTATTTGAAAAGACGATTTGTTTATATTCATTTTTCGTTCCCTGTACAAAAGCCATCGTATCTTCCATGGCATACTGAAACGAATCTGATTGTGTACGAGGAAACGTTATAAAATACCCTTTTCCAAACTGCATGAGGCTTAATAAAATAATTCCTCCTACGATAATCCATCGCGTCCACGTAAATTTTCTTGCGACATACCATAATTCCAACACGCCGACCCCGCTTAATAACGCCAATGGAGGAAGCCATGTAAAGCTGCGCATTGCGTGTGGCGCTTGGGTTGTAATCGCGGCGGGCAATGGGCCTGAAAGTCCCCACACCAATAAAAAAAGCAGTACACGAAAATCTATATTACTAAAAACAATAAGATAAATAAGCCCCACAAGTATACTTACCAATTCCCATGAATACAAAAGGCCCATATTCGGTACTTTGTGTGCTTCCCGTTCGCTTCCCATAAATAACCATGATGGGACAAAGTGAGAAAAGTAATTACTGGCAAAAACTCGTGCCATAACTACTTTACGATTATGTATTATCTTTCCTATAACGTCGTTAGAACTTTTTGCAATTTGTAAGGCTTGAAACGCTTGTGTATACACTGGGGCATCGACAGAGAATGCACTCGTACCTTTAAGCCTGCTCAATCCCTCACCGGTAACCGTTACATACACAGCAGGAAGTACAATAAGAAGAAATACACCTGCTGATATACACACCACTTTTATATGTTTTACGCATTCTTTCCAATACATTGCGCCAAATGCTATAAGAAGAATTGGAGTGATGAGTTTTTGGCTTTGATACCCATGAAGTGAGACGCCAAACAATATTGATGCCCACAAAAGATACCATTGTTTTTTTTCTATAATAAACACACACAGTGCGTACACTCCCGCAAGCGTTAACGTAAATCCTAAATTCGCTTCATGTCCTAAACGGGAAATGTAAATATGCCACGGCGATATTGCCATAAGAAACGATACTGCCTCACCTAAATATCGTAATCGGCTGTTATACCGCGAAAAAAGCTTACCGAGACAAAACATCAGATACACAGCAAAAAGCGACAAAATTATAGATGGAAATCGAACAGCTAAAGATGAAAGACCCATAAATTTTACAAACGGGATGACAATGTATACGTACATCGAAGGACGCCAATCATCATACGCGCGAAGAAGAAGCGGCAATCTATACCCGTATTCATCTTTGCCCGTCGTAAGTATGGAATATGCGTTATAGCCGATGGAAACTTCGTCAAGAGAAGGTGAAGGCGGCACAATAGCCAATGCATATAGCCGCAAAAATGCTGAAAGAAGTAAAATGAACGTGAAACCTAAATATGTACGATTAAACATAGACATGCCTTTTACTCTGCAATTCGTATCGCCTCAAATCCATTAAGAAATGAAATTCTGTATATGGGATCTGTACTAATTTCCCGCGGTGTTCCTACATACAAAATTGAACCGTCGTGCAATTCATTAGGCCAGTTAATAGGCCGAAATTCATACACATCAAATTTATTTCTCACCTCAGCAAATCCACCCGACGCTGTACCGCCTCCAGCTAGATATAATCTGGGATCATATTTCATAAAAAATAAATAGAACATGTGCGGTTGTTCTAATTTCGTAGACACAACTATCTTCTTATACTTTGATTTATGCGCCTCTGTATACTCGACTGCTTGTTTGTATCCATATTGCCAAAATTGTGAATACTCAATATTCATGTGCGAATAGTACATATGAAAGTAATAGCCGATGTTACATATTGCAGCAACAAAACTAGAAACGATAATGACGAACACAACGAGTCTCATTTGTTTTGTGACATGCTTAATCGTTTCTTTTCCATACATATACGCGCTGTATAAACCAAAGGCAGTAAAAACCTGAAGTAGCGGCAATGTGACAAGAGTTCTTATCGCGTGAGGAGTTTCAGACGTGGGAGATGCAGCGATGGGGGCTAAAAGAAGCCAGCCAAAAAGCAAATTTCGTATAACCCCTCCGCGCTTTATCACCACTACCATGCCCCACAATAAAAATGGCAGCTCCCAAAGGTACAAAAGTCCCGTATCAGGCGCATGATGTCTATCGTTGTCCCCGCTTAAAAACAACCATTTGAGAGAAAAGTGCGACAAATATCCTTCTGCAATTGTTTTTATATAGACGATTCTTCTGTTCTCCCAAATTAATCCCATCAGATTTCCGTTTTGTAGATCATCCTCTAACTTTGATACGCTTTTAGCGAGTAACCCCGTCTGATCAGAGAGACTGCTAGTGCCTTTGAGCCGCGTAAGTCCGTCTTTTCCAAAAACGACGGGTAATAATGGACCGACGATAATAATTCCTATAAATATCGATACCAATACATATTTCCACTTTGAAAGAAATTTCTTAAAAAACACTATGAATGCCAAAAGTATAAGAAGTGGTATAAATACGCGCTGACTATGATACGCGTAAAATCCTAAGCCCAAAATAAGCGCCGATACCGGCATATATTTTCCGTTTGTCAAAGACTTCAGAAGAAAATAAAGACCCCAAATATTCAGCGTTACCCCAATATTAGCTTCAAATGCAATGCGCGAAAATTGCAAATGCCACGGGGAAATTGCCAACAAAAACATAACCATAAACGGCAAAACGGCAGTAATATCTGTGTATTTTCTTTTTTGTGTCTCAATAAGACTTAAAAGTGCGACCGTAAGAAAATATGCGCCTATAACACCCAACACGCCATTTATAGCTGCCGGTAGACGAACACTATACGTAGACAATCCCAAATACTTCACCGTTGGGATCGCAAGATATGCATAAAGCGGCGGTTTATAATCATCAAATGATCGAAGTGCCAGGGGCCACCGCGTCCCGTACTCATCTTTGCCAGTTTTAAGCAACGAATATGCGTTGTATCCTAACGCCGCTTCATCCCAATCAGGGCTTGGCGGCACGACGCCTAACTGCCAAAACCGTAGTATTGCGGCAAGTATGACAATTGATATAAGTATTAATGTTTTTTTCATGGTTACAACTCAAATATCACAAGCCCGATAAAGCCATTTAATAGCGGAATGTTTTTTAAAACCTTTGCGTTCTGCGGGACTTCGTTTACCGGAAGTATATAGAGCACGCGACCCTCATACTTCTCATTGACGTGTCGCACAAATCGATATTTGCCAAACCGATAAACATTATAAAATCCCTCTTTATCAAACGAGGCATTTTTGGTCGTTTGAAAAAATGAAAGATCATACTTTCCATAAAACAAAGTATAAATATATGGTCTCCCGATACTCTCAGTTAGAACAATAACGTCGTAATCATCCTTCACACTCTCGGCATATTGAATTGCCTCACGGTATCCATACTGCCATTCGCCAGAATATTCTTTTTTATAATGTGTCGTATACGTATGCCAAAAATAACCAAAGTTTCCAAGCACTAAAAGAACCATGACAATACCAACCAATAACCGCAGTTTTTTGCCAACAAACACACCCAAAAACTGTACGCATCCATATGCCGTGACGATGATCCATACCGGTAAACCGTTTTCCACCCGAAGCGCATGAGGCGTCTCACGAGCAACCGCTGCGGGCGCTATGGAGGCTAAAAGCCAAAATAGAAGCAATCCCGCTATTTTCGTCTGTCGCGAAAATAGTGTTAACCATCCGATAAAAACAAACGGAGCTGTGACAAGGAGTAACTGTCCTATATCCTGGGTAGAAAATTTCGGATTCCCGTCGCCCTTTATAAAAAGAAACCGCGGCTCGAGATTATCAAAAAAATGCAGCAAATATTCCCTTCCGTATCCAATTCTACGATTATGAACAATTTTGGACCACCAGGCGTTGCTGTCTGCCAAGCTTCTGACATTTGAAATTAATACCGTTTCAAGATTTGTAAATATACTCACCTCCTGGAACCGAAGTCTGGCTTCTTTCGAAACAAGGTGAGGCATAAGCGGCAGTAAAGCAATTACAGCGATAATCAATCCTTTATAAAAAGAAGTTTTCGCTTTCGAAATTGCATTCCACGAAAAAACCAACACTCCAAAAGCGATAAGAGGTCCTGCATATCGTGCTGAATTAAACGTATACATGCCTAAGACAAATGGTAAAAATGCGAAGGGCAATACGCTTGAATTCTTTCGTGAAACTAATAGAAGATACACGCCAAGTGAAATAAAAAATGTAGCAATATTTGCTTCAAATCCAGCTCGAGAGAGCATAATGTGCCACGGAGAGATAGCCAAAAATAAGGCGCTTGTCAGCGCAAGTCTTTGATTGGAAAACAACTCCTTCACAAGAAAATAGATAAGTAACACCGTCAGTATTCCAAAAATAGCCGATGGCAACCGAACTGCCAAATCAGATAAACCAAAAATTGCGATAAAAGGTATAGTAAGATAAATAGGAAGTGATGGTTTGTAATCACCAAATGCGGCAAAGGCACCCAAGGGAAACCGTACACCATGCTCATCAGTGCCACTTGTTAAAATAGTATACGCGTTGTAGCCTATAGATACTTCATCCCACGAAAGCGCTGGCGGATTAGAGGTAAGATTTGTAAGTCTAAACCATACTGCAAAAACAACAATAATTCCCAATAGAATAGAGCTAACTTTCATATTTTTCCAAAATTTTTTCATTCATAAATAATATTCCTGCTGTCAAAAAAATAAGTGATATATATCCTATATGACTATTATTAAAATATCGACTCATATACCAAAACAATGTAAGAAATGTTCCGTAGGTGAATAACACAGTAGATAACAAAGGTCTTTTTATAATCCACCGAAGAAGAATTACCATAAGAGGCAATCCAAATAGAAGTTGATACAGATAAAAAAGATAGAACTCATGTATATTTTTAATAACTCCGGCGCTTAAAAGCACCATGCTTAATCCGTATCCTGATATAGGATAGCTTGCCGCAGTACCTCCGGTAAGATACAAGAATACGCTATCGATATACGCCTTTGAATCCCACAAAAGAAATGGAAGCGTTAGGCCCAAACAAACAAGGAAGGTAATGATTACTGACCACCACATGCGACTTTTGCGTTTGACCTCTGTGACAAAAAGATACATAAAATAAAACGGCACAGCTATCCAAATCGTTTGCTTGCTCATGACGGCCAAACCAAAAATAAATCCAGCAATCAAAGGCTTTTTTAGTGATAACAGATAGAGAGAAAGGATCAACCAGAAAAATGCAAACACATCGCTTCTTCCCTCAATAAAATAATCAAATACTGACGGTGAAAGAGAAACGAGTACTACTGCCAATCGCCGTAAATTCTGGTCCTTTATCCACTTCCAAAGTATAAACAAAATTCCTGCCATACTAAATAAAAGTGCCATGCGGGCATCAAAAAATCCAAACACTTTCACTCCTACTACATAAAATCCAAAGGGAAACAAAAGATACCAAGGAGGCATCACAAAGTGATAGAGCGCAGGATTGACGGCGTCAGGATTATCAGGCTCATCGTAATTAAATGATTCAACTGGTGTGCCAAAATACGTCTCTTTGTACGGATTTTTTCCGTTTATCAAATACCGCATGGCAGCTTCTTGTTGCAAGATAATATCATGTACTCCCCACACAGGCGCTACGCTTTTGCGATCAACCATGGAAGTTATCAAAGTTAAGAACACAACGACAAAAATCACAAACCATGTCAAAATATCACGCCATCGTTCGACTAAAAGACTTACTTTTGTAAGAATCATTGATCGGTACGCGAGTAAAACATTGAGGACCAACGAAAGAAACACTAATCCAAACAACCAATATGGTGTTCCCTCAATCGGAAGGATACGATACTTCATGACCACGGGAATGGAAAGCAGGAAAAGAAGCACGCTGTCAATAATTGGCGACATAATAGGTCTATTGTACCCCAAACAACACGATAACATCATCAGTTTTTACTATGCGCGTCATATACTGGTCCAAATCAACTATAGGATATGTGCCTTTGCAATGATCTTCATAACAAAGTGTTTGTATCTTGCCTCCATGATCAACAAAGGGACAGACTCGATTCTCGCATACAAGCACAATTTGATTATCATTGCCTGTTATTTTCCCGGCAGTCGTTCCGCGTAAAGAGAAGCCTGCACGATAGTGAAGATCCGAAAACGACGGCGAGGAAACCAACCCAAAGCTAAACACGTTACTTCCCAATTCTTTTTTCACTATATCAATAACTTTCTCCACTTTTAAAATATCATTGCGAACAGGCGTTCTAGAAACCAATAAAACACTTTGATAAAAAGCGAGGGCAAGAAAAATCCCAAGTATGATAAAGACAATCGGTTTGATCCTTCGTATACGTACTACTTCCTCAATCCAAGTCCCAAACACTACATACGCCGCCGGAATGAGAAAATACAGGTAATGATCATACACAACCCCCCTATACAAAGACATCGCTCCCACTCCCCCAACTATCCAAATAAGCAGAAGAAAAGAAAGATCGTTCTTTGAGACTATAAACCACAGCATCGTAAAGAAAATAATAATCCCGGCACCTAAAGGAAGCCCAAGTGAGAAAGGGAGCGTCTTTCCTGTAACCCGGCCTGCATAGTCAATGAAGTTGGCAAGTATTTGCCTTTTTCTGATTGGTGCAAGAGTGGGATATATAAATTGTGAAATAACACTTCCGATATTCTCAAAACCATGAGTGAATTCATACACAAGAAATGGAGACAGAACAAAAAGAAATATAATGATCCACGCGGCGGCAAGCTTTACCCATACTTCCCGACTTTCCTTGTCCTTGTAAAACAAAATAATAAATACTAATCCGGAGAGAGGAATAAATAATAAATTTGGATAATGAAGCTGTACGAGTATTCCTGTAGACAGACCCATGAGAAGACTCCCGAGAAATTTTCTTTCTGTACGAAGGATCAAAGCTGCGGCATACACAAAAAGCATGACAAAAGAAGGAACGATATTTGGCTCCCAAAGAAATCGATCTTTAGCCACACCAAACGGGCTTAGTGCCCACAAGGCAGTAAGAAATACGGCAACTGGTGGAGTAAATAATAGACGAAACGCCAACGCACTAAATAGTATTCCTAAACATCCGTAAAAAATTACGGCATATGCTCCCCAAACAAGTTGAAATCCTGACATAATAAGAAATGGAGCGATCAAAAAATAATATGCTGGGCCTAAATGTTGACCGCTAAGAACTGTAGGTCCTAAAAGCGGCACTGTTTTTGATTCCCACGCGGTCAATACATGAAGAAATGTTCTTCCTTGATCTCCTAAAAACTCTGTGCCTGCTGTAAGATTCCATAATCGCAGTGCCATAACGATGATAAAAAGTATTATAATAAAGATAGTTTGTCCGCTCATCTGTCTTATGCGCATGCACTCATTTAAGCACTATTTGGCTATACTGACAATCTCGACTCTTCCGTTTATATCCATGTTTCTCACATCCTCCATGCCGCACACGCATGACGGACCGGTACACCTTGCCAGACTCGCTTCCTATTATAAGGAGCTTTCTTACGGTCAAATTCCACCGCGTTGGGCAAGCGAATTAAATTTTGGAGTGGGTATGCCTCTTTTTAATTTCATATATCATCTTCCGTATCTTGTCGCCTCCATTCCCCTCTTTTTTTCATTTGGCCTTGTCGCATCGTTTAAGATATCGCTTCTTATAAGTTTTCTCCTCTCAGGAATTGGTATGTTTCTTTTCAGTCGTAAACTCTTTGGCGACATACCACGCGCATACTTGGTGACTATTCTTTATCAATTTGCGCCATTTCATCTCGTCGAACTGGTCGTTCGTGGAAGTGTGGGTGAAGCATATACCTACTCGTTTCTACCATTCGTGCTTTATGGAATATTGTTAGTATCAGAAAATCCAAAACCACTCTATCTGCTAAACACAAGTATCGCTGTTTCGTTCTTAGTGCTTTCCCATAATGCAATTAGTTTAGTAAGTTTCTCTGTCGCATTTCTTTTTGCTCTCTACTTTACACCGAAAACAAAAAATCGTCTCATCACACTTTTGCCGCTTATCATCGGACTGGGATTAACAACTTTCTACTGGTTACCAGCAGTTTTGGAGCGAAAATATACGTACGGCGATTTGTTTATGAAAGATATGTATCTATCACACTTTGCACCAATTCAGAATTTTTTTATTCCTAATTTCACCAATTCCGCTAGGCTTCAAACCGGAGGCATTACCGTATATCTTGGACTCATTCAAAGCATCCTTCTCATTTCTTCTTTCTATCTTTTATTGGTCAAAAAAATCAAAAGTTCCAGTCTTTTATCAATAACATTTTTTAGTCTCATTCTTATCATGATGAGCTTTTTTTTCATGCAGCCGATTTCCTCTCCTATTTGGGAACGGGTAAAAACCTTACGCATGTTTCAGTTTCCGTGGAGACTTCTCTCCATTGTAGGATTAGGTACAGCACTTCTTGGCGCCATAATAGTTTTCAAAAATAAAAAGCTCAACTTGATAATTGTTTCTTTCTTTTCCGTCGTTTCAGTCATTTCAACAATTGTATTTTGGAATCCGCCATTAGGCTACGACAAAATAATAGAAACTGATTATTGGAACTATCCTTTAAACACAACGTATTTTGGTGAGACCGATCTTATATGGTCTGACGGACCGGCGTCATCATACCCGATTGCCCCATTTGAAATCATCGAGGGTGAGGGTGAGATCACCAATCCATACAAAAAAAGCATCAAACACTCATTTACCATAAACGCACAGACGCCGGTACGTATGATAGACAACACGCAATACTTCCCGGGTTGGCGTGTCTTTGTAGATTCTGTAAAAACACCTATTGAATTTCAAGACCAAAACCATAGAGGCAGGATCACATTTAACGTCCCTGAAGGATTACACAAAGTCGAGGTTATTTTTGGCAATTCTCCAATAAGAACGATTGGCAATACGGCAAGCATCCTTACTCTCCTCTCGTCGACAATTGTATATATAATTTTTCAACGTAAACGATTATGAAATTCAAAGACATATTCATTGGGGCAGGAATAAGCATAATTCTTGTTTGTTTTCTTTTTTACAAATCTATTTTTTATGGGGCAATCCCGTTTCCCGGAGATTCTCTTCTTTCTCACTTCAAACCGTGGCAAGTTACTTCCTATGATGGCTATGGCGCTGGCGGCATACCAAATAAAGCACAATACCCAGATGTAATACGACAAATGTATCCTTGGCGAATAGAGGCTATACGCCAATGGAAAGAAGGAAATGTTCCACTTTGGAATCCCTATAGTTTTTCAGGCACTCCGCTTCTTGCCAATTTTCAATCAGCAAGTTTATACCCTTTCAATACCCTTTTTCTTTTCTTACGCGAGACAACTGCATGGACCGTACTTATAGCATTGCAGCCCTTACTCGCAATCTTTTTTACATTCCTCTATTTACGTATCATGAAGCTAAGCATTCTCGCTTCTCTATTTGGTGGGATATCGTACGGCATAAGCGGATTTATGACCGTATGGCTGGAGTACAACACGGTCGGACACATTATGGCGTGGTTTCCGTTAGCACTTTATGCAATTGAACATTTTAACCCCACATTGCTCACTATTTCAATCACTCTTTCATTACTATCAGGTCATCCGCAAGTCGCACTCTATGCTATTTTATTTACCTCCATATACGCAGCTTTTCGATTACAAGGAAAGAATAAACTCTATGCACTTCTCTCACTTTTTGTAGGATTTGGCATTTCAGCCGTCCAACTTGTCCCCGGTATTGAGCTTTTAAGTGTCGCCGCGCGAGCTAATCACTCTTATGAACAAATGATGAAAACCATACTCATCCAGCCATGGCAAATACTCATGGCTTTTTTTCCAAATCTTTATGGCAATCCTGTTTCTCGCACGTATTGGCCGTTAGACACTTATGTAGGAAAAGTAACGTCCATAGGTCTTATTCCATTATTTTTTCTTCTTTCTTCGATACGACTCTATAAAGAGTCTCTCATACGTTTTTATGCTCTTTCAATACTTTTTCTTGGCATATACATTACAGCAAATCCTATCACAGCCCTCCTCTACTCATTCTCAATTCCTATCATATCGTCAAGCAGCCCGACGCTTTCAATATTTATATTTTCATTTTGCTTATCAGTACTTGCAGCTTTCGGCGTCGATTTGTGGATACAAGAAACACATAGTGTCAAAAAGCTTATCATTCGGGCAATTGAAGTATGTGCAGGAATACTTATCATCGCAAGCATCTTTATGCTTCTTCCGTCGCTTAAAACCCATGCGTCGGTCGCTCTCCGTGCACTTTTTTATGGCGGCGCTATTTCCGCATTAACCGTATGTATCTTTTACATTGCCATTCGTTATAAAAAATGGATGATCCCAATACTGTGGATTCTTTTGGCAATTCATTTTTTTGATCTCTCGTACGCATTTTTCAAGTTTAACCCGTTTGTCCCAACGTCATATATGTATCCTGACCATACCGTGAGCGATTACCTCAAAAGTCAAAAAAAACCGATGCGGTTTTGGGGGTATGGCACTGCGGCGATTGACGCAAATATTCCGACACTCTGGCGAGTTTACTCTCCCAATGGCTATGATCCACTGTATCCTAAATGGTACGGCGAATTTATAGGCGCGTCCAAAGACGGCAAGCTTCTTCGTTTATTTGGAAATAATAATCGCTCTGATGCGACCATTGCATCCGGATTTGGTGAGGCTGACTTTCAAGACAATACCTACCGAAAACAAATTCTTCGCTCACTTGGTGTTTCCCTTATCATTGATAGACAAGAAAACGGCACGAGTGAAAAAACATTCCCGCCAAAAAATTATTCACTCACCACCGTTTCAGATTGGCGTGTATTTACCGATATTGACGCACCACTAATTGTTAGGATAGCAACTAGATCAAGCGTTGCCAACACAAAAGAAGATTTTGAACGGATATTTTTTCATCCATCCTTTAACCCAAAAGCAGATGTCATTGTTTCTGATCCCGCCATACCAACTCTTAGCGGAAATGGGAGTGTAGAAATGAATATCTATTCTCCAAATTTCATACAAGCAACAACAAAAACGAAAGGGATTACCATGCTTGTAATCGCAGACACCTACTACAAAGGATGGAACGCGTATATTGATAAAAACCCTGCTCCCTTATATCGCGTGAACTGGACTATGAATGGGATATTGCTTCCCGAAGGCGACCATACGATCGACTTTTTGTATGAACCTATCTCTTTCACCATAGGATTATGGGCATCAGCCTTGTCATTGGGGTTATTAGTTGGTATCGTCGTATTCACACACCAAAAAAGGAAGCAATGAAATCCATCCATAAAATACTCTTTACCCTCATCATCCTCTTTGCTTCTTTTTTACGACTGTATGATCTCTCAAGTATTCCGGCGGGCGTTAATAGGGATGAAGCAAGTATAGGATATACCGCGTACTCAATCCTTCAAACTGGAAAAGATGAATATGGAAAGCGGTTGCCCCTCTCGTTTGAATCATTTGGAGATTGGAAGCTTCCATTATATATATATACAACTATCCCTTTTGTGAAGGTTTTAGGCCTTACAGAGTTGAGCGTCAGGCTTCCCTCCGCACTCGCCGGCATATTCACCATTGGCGCATTATTTGCACTG
This sequence comes from uncultured Gammaproteobacteria bacterium, assembly GCA_964367095.1. Classification (GTDB taxonomy): domain Bacteria; phylum Patescibacteriota; class Microgenomatia; order UBA10105; family UBA927; genus UBA927. The sequence continues at coordinate 41,611 of CAYIXE010000001.1, forward strand.
GTGCGCGTCTTGTTTGCAAACATCCCGCTTGCTCTTCTTTCTTCATTTATCTTAAGCATCATGCCATGGCATATACATATATCGCGGGTTGAAAGTGAATCAAACATCGCAATACTTTTCGTGACCCTTGCAACAATCTTGTTTTTAAAAGCTCTTACGTACAAACGTACGATATTTCTTACAATATCAGGCGTTCTTTTTGCACTTACCTACTACACCTATCATGGAAATCATATATTTACGACACTCTTTGCTTTAGGGCTTATTTTCCTGTACCGAGATGAAGTATTTCGCATTCCAAAATGGTTTGTGAGCGCGGGGGTATCTTTAGCACTTGTCGCGATAATCTTATCGTTTACACTCTTTAGTGCTAATAAAACAAAAATATCCGGTATAGGAATATTTGGCGATCCGACAATTGTTCATACAAAAATTGAACTTGTTCGCCTATCCCACGCCAACCCGTCCGCATTATTTTCGAGGCTGTTGCATAACAAGCCCATATACGCACTTTCTACCATAACGCAAAATTATCTCAAATCATATTCACCTGAATTTCTTTTTATCACGGGCGGCAAAAATCATGCTCACAACATACAAGGGTATGGAAATATGCATCCTATAGAAAGCATCTTTCTTCTCTTGGGTCTATGCTTTGTCCTGACCCAAATAAAAAAGAAAAAATATTTACTCATCCTTTGGTGGCTACTTGCAGCTGGAGTCGCTCCAGCAATTACCAAAGACGCGCCACACTCCAATCGCATGTTTGCCGTGGTTCCCGCACTATCTATTCTTGTGGCCCTCGGTATCCAGCAAGCGCAAACTTTCATTCAAGGAAATAAGAAATTGCTTTTCTCTGTCATCGTTGGTTTTCTCTACGCTTGGTCGCTTTTAGTGTATAAAGACGCATACTTTATTCACTTTCCCTACGAAGAAGCTCAATATTGGGGCTCAAGCTACAAACAACTCTCTGTCATCGTGAATAAACCTGAGTACAAAGATAAAAATATTATTATTTCTACTCCTCAAGAGTCTCCCTATATTTATATGCTCTTTTATGGAAACTATGTTCCAGCGCTTTATCAAAAACAGGCGATACGATATCCAATCTCTTCCGACGGATTTACCGATGTGAAAGCGTTTGGAAGATTCACATTTCGCGCTATTGATTGGGGCAGCGATATCAATTTACCAAACACACTTTTGATCACAAAAGCCAACGAAGCACCATCATCTTTATCGTCTAAAATAGTCAATACTATCTCTCTACCAAATGGGCAAGCTCACTTTGTTGTCATTGATACCAATAAATAATTAATGAACCGAACGAAACAAACATTTTTTGCACTTTTTGCAGTCTTAGTACTCGGATCTTTTTTACGTTTCTTTCACCTCACGACAGTCCCTCCTTCACTCTCACACGACGAAGTAGCAATCGCGTATAACGCATACTCAATACTTAAAACCGGCAAGGATGAATACGGCAAGCCGTACCCATTACTTTTCCGATCTTTTGATGATTACAAATTATCAGGTATGGTGTATGCAAGCATCCCTGCAGTAGCACTCTTTGGTAAAACCGCTATGGGCGCGCGCTTTACTTCAGCTTTTTTGGGGTCACTTACCATACTCTTCGTCTATCTATTAGTCGTTGAGCTGATGGCAAATAATCAGTCGCGCTCGGGCTATCGGCAGATCCATAATCCGCATCTTTATGCCTTAACATCCGCTTTTTTCTTTGTTATATCCCCATGGCACATAAACTTTTCCCGACAATTATTTGAATCAAATGGTGCACTCTTTTTCATCACACTCGCAACATATTTATTACTAAAGTCACAAAAAACTATTTACTTTCTCATGCTCTCATCATTCCTTTTTGGAATATCCGTTTACTTTTATTATTCTGTCCGACTTGTAATCCCATTTATCATCCTTGCATATTTTCTCGTTAATAAAAAACAACTACTCTTAAACAAAACCATAGTAATCATATCGGCAATCATATTTCTTATAAGCGTCTTCCCTGTGGCAAGACTCATGTTTTCCAAAGAAGGACTTGAACGAGTAAACATAGTAAGTCTTGTGAACGACCCAAATTATTATAAATGGAAGGATATATTCATACAGCGGTATGCAAAAAATCAAAACATACTCAATAAAATATTTTTTAACCAAAAAACAGCGCTTGTTATGACCGCTTTTGATAATTACTGGAAAAATATGTCACCGCTTCATGTTTTTTCTAATGGCACAACAACGTACGGATTACAGCACCCGTTTGAAATCCCCTTTATTTTTATCGGCATTCTCTTTTTGGTAACGTATCCTAATCCTTTTAAATGGGTATTGATCGCTTGGTTTGCTGCGGCATTTTTGCCGGGAGCCCTGAGTACCAATCAACCCAATGCGCTTAGAACACTTCTGGGGAGTCCATTTCTCTCGATATGCTCAGGAATAGGAGCTGTTGAGCTATTTTTTTCAGTGAAAAAAAGCAAACGTTTTCGATTCGGCATCGTACCATTTGGTCTGCTTTTCATCTTTTTCTTCTACGCGTTTTATCAGTCTTATTTCATCGTCAATCCTACACGCAATTCTCTCGCATTTGCCGACGGCTACGAACAGATGATCAGCTACGTCAAATCCCATGAGACACAATATGATCGAGTCGTCATCTCCGGCTACTATTGGCGACCCTATATTTTTATGCTTTATTGGGGAGACACCGATTCTACGCTCTTTCAACGTGAAGGCACAAGAAGCGGATGGGGCAAATATGTATTTACCGGAGCCGAGTGGGATAAAAACGAAATCTTTCTTAAAGACCCTTTATACGACCCCAAACAACTCATGGGTAAAGCATCTGATAAAACGCTGTTTATACTTGCCTCTCCTGAATATGAAAATAATCTCCAACGCTACAAACTTATCGAAAAAATATCCGGAAGACACGCTCCGTCAGTATTTGTGGCAGTTTTAGCAACGTAAATTACGTTTCACGATTACCCACGTCTTTTTTGAGCAATAACGACCATATTATCCATCATAGGAATATACACAGGCAGCCGGGCAAGGAAAGTGTTACCAATCAACGTATAAAGAAATGCTGCCAGCTTACTCTCCCCCGTAGTTCTACCAAGATGCAACACATATCCTAAACTTAACCACTTGCCGATCCTATACCATTTCATGGGCTTTAAACCTGCCTTGTGAAGGGCAACAGTCATATTTTCGCGATTAAAAAAGAACAAATGCTGGGGAGGGATAAAAAATGTCCATCGACGCCCAAAAATCTTTGCGGCAAAACTTTTCGCATCTCCTGTGGCGATAATCATGACCCCATCATCCGCAAGATAATTTGTAAGTTGTTTCATATCGCCAATTGGATCGGATAAATGTTCAAATACATCAAATAGGCTAATCACATCAAATGATTTCGCCTTGTATAAAACCTCTGTAATCAACCCTTGTTTAATTCGTTTGTCTCCAACAAGTTTTTTTGCTTCCGAAACGGCGTGTTCTGACGCGTCAAATCCATAAGCCTCATATCCATTCTGTACAGCAAGCTCTACCGCATACCCATACGCACATCCCACATCAAGAAACATGCCTGTTGATTTTTGTGATTTGATGAATCGCAAAAATTTCAAAAGATTTTTTGTGATGTACGCTTTATCTCTCCCATAATCAGCATACGCACTTCTTGTAGGGTCACCGGTAAAGTAACCTCGAGAATAATGTTTGTGAACAAATGATTGGTATTTTTCGAGAAGATCAGTCCGAATTAACCCGCAGTGCGTACACTTATACAAGTCGTACCCATTTTTATGAAGATACATATCTGTCGGTGAACCGCAAAGATAGCACTTCATATGCGTAGAGAGAGCTCACCATCAGTACGAGTCCATAGCTGCATCGCCTTTTTACGCGACGAAAGAACATGCGGCAATTGAAATACCGCGTCAATAAATCCCACAATCATCATAAAATCTCCTCGAAATAAAGACTGAAATAATCGGATTGGCGTCCAAACCATATAAGAAAATAGTATACGCGAATCAGAGAGATTCTTCCATATAAAGAAAAACTGATTACGATATGCTATCCGATTCACATCAAAAGTTGAATAACTTGTTTTTATCTTTCCCTCATCATGAAAATGTCCGACAATACTTTTCGGTTCAAATAACGTTTGAAACCCAGCCTTTCTTGCTGTATACGAAAGATCTATATCTTCCCAATAAAAGGGATTGTACAACGTGTCCATGCCGCCAATTTCATCCCACATCGACTTTCTGTACGCCCCACTCCCGCCGGACACCCATGCCGTCTTTCCCTTAGTCACATTGGCTTTACTGTGAATGAAATATCCTTTTTCCCACCATGCCAGCCCCCTCCCGCGTTCTACAATGCCCTCTTTCTCATGACTTCTCTCTAAGCATCCTACTGCAAATACGCTCGGGTCATCAAAATGCGGCAAGAGTGCATCCAAAAAATTCTTCGTCGGCCGCACATCAGTATTTAATAAAACTACAATATCGCCTGCAGCGCGTGCCACACAACTATTGACGTTTCCGGAAAATCCTTGCTGTTTTCTGTTTATAACAACATTCACATCAGGAAATTTTTCCTTTAGCATCAAAACTGAGCCATCAGTCGATGCATCATCAGCGACTATAATCTCAGCACCATGGGACGCAAGAATAACTTCGTCAAGATTCTTTAGAAGTAATGCCTCCCCATTCCAGTTAGGCAAGACGATACTGACACTATATTTTCCTATTTTTTTCATAAACGTATATTACAACGGTCTAAACGATAATTTTACCGTATGCTCTCCTTTTGGCACCTCTATTGCTTGAAATAAAGTGTTGGTTCTTTTAACTGGCGTACTTTTGCCGTCAACCAATGCATGCCAACCCGTATCGTATCTATTAAGGATTACCAAAAGTCGCGTGGTATATGAAACTGTGTTTATTATTAACGCATTATCAGAGTAGTACTCAATAGAGGCAAACTCACTTTTTAATGCTATTGGCTCTGTCACATCCTCAATGGGGGCAAGATATACTCGATTCAAGCCTTTATTGTATTGATACACTTTTGTTTCACCTTCTTCAAACACTTTCACAAAATCAGGATTATTTATCTCAACGAATGACAATACGTATCGGATATTTAAATATGGAAGTTTTGGATTAGTAAGATCATGAAGGGTGAATATCCGCTGAAGTGCTGTTGTTTGAGAATTATCTCCATAGAGAAATGATCGATAATCATTAGGATATAGCGGATCATATCCTTCAATACTCTCTATCCCAAAGTAGCCGCTGGTGTTTGGCGGCAGAATCCTATCATCCATGCTCATGACGCGAAATGGCTTTTTCTGCGCTTGTAAAAATGAAATTGTTTTCGTCAGCGGAAAAAAATATTCTCTTGGATTAAATGGTGTAAATTTCCAACCAAATCGAAACAAATCAAGAATAGAAAGCAAAATAATTATTGCGATAAACACACGCCCATCCAACCTCTTGACCAACCTTTTAATCCAAAGTAACCCTCCAAAACCAATCAATAATACAAGAGGGACCATAAGATTGCGCTTTGCAACCGCAAGATTTGTAAGCATTAAAGTATCATTTGTGGTGCTTCTGATAACCAATACACCTATAAGGATAATTAAAAATACTATTGAAATAATGCTATACGATCTCATCAATCTTGAAAGCTTCTTTGTAAACAACGCCTCAAGACCAAACGCCGCCAAGATGGAAAGCGACAAATCAACGAGTACCAATAACCTTGTCGGTTGTAATGACGAAAAAATTGGGATACTCATACTGTAGATCGCATGAGTCACTGGACTCTCAATCATCAAGATGAGGGAAGCGATCAAAACGACGCTCCAAAATGTCGCTACCCCTCCCAAAAAAATGGAAGAGACTGCCAAGACAAGCGGAACAATTCCTATATATCCTATGAATTCACCATAATTCCATACGCCCCAATAATTAAGTGTCGCCGGATTTCCAAAAAAATCAGGTGCAATAAACTGCACTAAATGTTGCACAGGCAACAACCAGCCAGGTATGTTTGACAGATCAACAGGTATTGATCGTGCAGTCTCAAGATAAAATCGTGCGAAAGGCACCCATACGACTGACGATGTAAGAAATGCTACTGCAAGCGATACGATGATATGTGTTATGAGACGTGTTCGCCCTGCTATACCCCAAAAGCGATACATTCCATACAAAAGTGCTACAAAAAATCCATAGAGCGCAATCTGCACATGCCCTGAAACAATCAATAATGCACCCGATAATCCGAGCCATACAGAAGAAACAATGATGCGAAACCATGACGTTTTTTTATCCTCAAGAAGTATTTTCGACTTATCAATCCTATAAAGAAGCAGAGGAATAAGACCTGCTGTCCATACAATAGTTCCCCATGTAAGCCACGCTATTGAGAATCCGCAAAATGTCCATACGACCGCACCAAAATATGCACTCGTTTGCGACAGTTTCAAATTACCAAGATACAGATATAAAAATAATGCCCCAAAAAATGACTGCACTATAATAACGAGAATCCACGCGACGGGAAAGTCAAAAAATCTAAAAAGAACATTTGCAGGTTGATACGCGCCAGCTTGAATGTTTGCCGCAAGTGGTGTTCCCAAAAATGAATACGGATTCCATCCCGGCATCTCGCCTTTATTCCATTGGTCCATTGCTATTTTTCGCCATGGAATTTGCTGACGCACAGGATCAGTGATAAGAAAGTTTTTAAACGGTACGCCTCTTGGGTTTTTTGTAGCATACAAATCGCGCCATGGATGAAAGAGACCGACAAGCGTATCTGTAGGGCTGGGAATAAATCCATAAAAAACACTTTTATAAAAAAATCCTACCACCGTCAGAATAATAATGCTTATTGGAAGTAAGAATAAAAGTCGTTTCATATAGTTTTATAACAAATCCTATCAAGAAGTTTGTCAAAAGCTATGGTAAACACATCTCTTCCATATGCATGACTTGAATTGAGGGCCTCACTCGATAATCGTGTAAATAATGCCGAATCTTCAATTATCCGGAGCGTCTTGTCACAAAGCTCCCCCAACGTATTCCACAACATCCCGTTTTCATTATCCCGTACAATCTCAACTTGCCCGCCGCCTTGATACACGATAGGAATAATTCCAGCGCTCATGGCTTCAACAGTCGAAATGCCAAAGTGTTCCATAAATTGCGGATCATTCTCTCCAAAACCAGCCGCGTGCCAATAAAGAGAAGCTTTTTTATATAACAAAAGAATTTCTGCATGAGAAATATTTGGCAGTAAAGAAATAGCATGACCTACAATCTTCTTCTGCAGGCTATCAAAATACTCTTGATCACTCTTAAGAAGCCCTCCCGCCAACACAAGTCGCCACCCGTTAAGTTTTGACTCTATAGCAATAAATGCATCGATGAGTTCTGCCTGTTTTTTTGCCGTATGAACACTCGTAAATCGTCCGATGGAAAGAATTATCTTTGATTTCTTTGTACTTGAAGTCTTTAATATCCTATCTACCGGCGGATAGATTACCGTGACCTTCGAGCGCAATTTCGCATCGAGATTATTTTTCGTAAAGAGCGAATTACATACGATTGCGTTCATACGAGACATATGGAGTTTCGTCGTAGCAACGACGCTAAATGGTACTTGAAAATGTAAAATATTATATTTTGCAAGTGAGAAAGGAATACTGCCATCACTCAGGAAAAAAATAAGATCATACTCTTTCGTTTTTATGGCTTTTAAAAGTGCGTTTTTGCCAGAAAAAATATTAGGTACGACCGAAATGCGCGATAAATCAAGTCCAAATCTATCCTCACTTTTTTTCACTATCGAAAAATCATCCCAAAAAATAGACACGTCGTTATTTTTTGACCAATGACTGGCAAGTGTTAACGTGTAGCGTTCCCCACCACCAAAACCATCAAGGTATGGATTATAAAAGCCTATTTTCATATTTTTTTACAAACAACGATCCTAATGCTATCGTCAATAATGACACAAAGCCCACGATAATTCCCCATCGAAAACTTTTCGGTTGATACCGAAAGATGACCGTGTGTTCGCCTGAAGGGACTGCGACTGCCCGAAACGTATAGTCAGCACGTTGAATCGGTGTACTTTTGCCATCAACCGTTGCTTTCCACCCGGTGTCATACGTATCAGACAAAAATAAAAGCTTTGCGCCATCGCTTTTTGTCTTTATGACTACCTCTTCGGGATCATACGATATGATTGTTGCCTCACCTGTGCCAATCTCTGGCTCGATAATGGGTTTGTCTTCCAGTAATATAGTATCGCGTCCGTCTATAGTATCTGAAAACATCATCTGCAATAATTCCAATTTATCGCGTACTATCTTATAGCTTGAAGCTAAGAACGTCCTAGGATACGCTTTTTTATTTTCAAATAACTCGTAGGTCTCATCTTTAAAGATAGACTGATATTGCGGATACTCCCAAAACGGATACGCCCATGCAAACCTGCCGTCACTGAATTTATGAAGATAGAATCGTACACCCAGTAACTCAAGAGTGCTTTGCGTATAGGGCCCGTGTTTATCGAGGATAACTACCGACCGCGAAGGTACATTCATTTTGCCATTTGAGAGAAACGATACGAATTCCCCGTATCGTCTTTTATACATGGCATCATATCCTTCCAAAGAAGGAACGTGATACATGCCGCCTAGCTCATTGCCATAATTACCAACGACTCTTGAGGCCGAAGTTTTAAGCATTTCATCAAGCTTTTTGGTGATTGCCATAGATGGATACAAAAATTCTTTCTCTTCAAACGGCATCCATTTAGCGGCAAATCTGACCACATCAAACATCGTTATACATAAAAGAATCCATAAAAGCCATACTCTTTTTCTTTTATCGATAACCCGACCGATTAAAAATACTGCGCTCGAGATCAAAAGGATAACGCTTGGTAGTAGTGAATTTCGTACCGCTATAGTAAGTTTATCGGTGAGTAGCGGATGAAAAAAATAAAGAATAATCCAAAACGATGTTAAAAATACCCCAAAACCCAATACAAAGAATACGACCGTACGCTTCTTTTTTTCTTCCCACAAAAACGATAACGCGTCTGCGCCATATGCTGATAGGACTGCTAATGCAAAGCTCACCAAAAGAATAATCCGTGAAGCGGAACTAGTCGATAATACAGGTATATGAGCTCTATACATAAGGTCGGTAAGTAATGTGGGGGTTGCCAACAATAACGAAAACGAAAAAAGACCGGTAAAAAACCATTTACTGGACTTTTTTACGGTCAATGCGATACATGAGAGCAAAAGAGGCACAACACCTATAAATCCCGCCCACTCTGCGTAATGCCCGAACCAATCATTACGGGTGACCGGATTACCATAAAAATCAGGTGCAAAAAAAGTAATCAAGTAGGACCACGGAATAATTTCCCCTTTAGAAAACGTTGTACTTCGAACTGATTGAATATATGCGTCATAGGTGATAAAAAGCTGAGGACTTGCCAAAAGTACTCCGAGGACCACAAATACTGCAAGATAGAAAGCACGTGCATACCTTCTTGTCACGATGCCGCGATAAAGAAGGTAAAAAATAGTACCCATCAAGACATATATGCTCGTTTGGAAATGTCCGGAGACCAAAGAAAACCAAATAGCCAAAGACATGAGGGGAAACGCCCACCATTTTTTATCGTTTATCACTTTATTGACACTATAAAAACAAAGCGGGAGAAAAATGGCAGCAAAGCCGAGTGTTTGATATGCCATCCATGTGACGAGAAATCCGCAAAACATAAACGCCAATGATCCGATGATCCGTCCCTCCCTGGATATCTTCTCGCTTGTTAAAAACAAATACATAAATAATCCAGCCAGAAGCGGCTGAAGCAGTACGCTGATACTCCATGCTATGGGCTGCGAAAGAATAAAATATAATAAGTTTATCGGAGAAAACACCGCGGTTTGATAGTTTGCGGCATGTACAGTACCTGAAAAACTATACGGGTTCCATAAAGGAACCTTGCCTCGCTTCCAACTCTCAATAGTAATATTTTTCCATGGATAAATTTGGGTAATCACATCGGGCATTGAGCCGCTTTTGACCGGCATACCATATTGAGTACTCCACGGAGCAAATGTCGTCACAAGGTAACGAGTCGGAAACGGAAGTAGCCCTTTCACAAAAAAGGGCGATGAAAATATACCCCATGCCGCGATGATAATCAGTACTCCCCAATGTCTGATAAACATTTTTTTCATATTTGCTATTCGCCTGCCCCGCGTATCCCGCCAACGGCGGGAGAAGTGGGGTTTTTTTGTTGCCGCTCATAGAGCTTTGCGTAAGTGATAAACATGCTAAACGCTTGATACATGCTCTCTATAACTCCGGCCGTCCCGACTCTCCATCCGCCTCTTTTTATATAGGAATCATAAAATCCTGTTAACATAACACGAAATATGCGCCACCATACGATAGGTGGATGATTGGCTTTCAAACGAAGCCCTGCTTCAATTATTGACCACTTGTTTGTCTTTTCTACCATAGAGGTAAGTGTTCGATGCGTATCGTGTCGCAAGACTCCAACAAGATCACCTACTGTCCCTCGTATCAGTGGTGTTTCATGCACTTCCCCCACCCAACAATCGAGATCTGATCTTTTCATCAAACGAACCATATACTCAGAGTCGTAAAACTCAACTCCAAGGTATGTATTTACACGTTGAATCCTATATGCGCTGTATTGGCGCTTCGCGCCTTTTACTGCTTCTAAAATACTCAATTGCAGCTTCTCAGAGACGAGTTCATCAGCATCAATATATAAAAGCCATTCTGCTTTCGATTCTTGGTATGCCTGATTTCTTAAATCTGCAAATGATGAAAGATCGAGTGAAATAACGCGGGCATTTGCTTTTGCTGCTACGACTTTTGTAGCATCAGTAGATTTATTATCTATGACGATAATTTCATCACAAAAAGACACCGATTGGATACATTCATCTATCCTTTCCTGCTCATCTTTAGCAAGAATTATAGCAGAGATTCCTGATAATTTATCACTCATATCTTTTTCCCCATTTACCAAAAAGCGCATCCAAAACCGCGCGTTTTTTTATAGCACTGCCAGATGCCAAAAATCGTACTGCCTCACGAATAAGCGCAAATTTGGTTTTAAAAGGCGCGAAACGCATGCCTACCAATAATCTGTTTCTGGTCATGTAATACTCGTGAAGCTTGCTTCCAGACCCGCCCGATGACCCTGCGTTTACATGCCAAATAATAGACGATGGGAAATAACGCAAATTAAATCCGAATCGCTTTACTGCCAAACAATAATCCAAATCCTCAAGGTATAAATAATACTTCTCGTCCAGTAATCCTACTTTCTTTATCACTTCTTTAGAAATCATAAATGAACATCCTGTCACAAAGGGCGTATCACCCGCTTTATCGTATTGTCCGTGATCCACCTCATCTACACCATTGTGTGATGCGTACATATTATCCCAATCCACAATTCCCCCGGCATACCAAAATACTCTTCCTTGCTCTTTTTTAGTATAGCGCTCTTTGTGATATTCATGCCCTGCTTGAAAATATATCTTTGAACCTACGACACCTACTGATTCGTCCTCAAAAGCGTTAAGAATGGTCAATGCATTTAGGTCGACAATTGTATCGTTATTAAGAAGCCATACATAATCAGCACCTCTCAACAGTGCTTCGCGTATACCAACATTATTTCCACCGGTAAAACCTAGATTATCGGATAATTTAATAATTCTAGCCCAAGGATGTGCAGTTTTAATAGCGAAAACTGAATCATTCGTCGATCCATTGTCAACCACGATAGTGTCAACTACCGCGTCTGTTTTTCTCATCGCTTTAATCGACGCCAAGCACGCAATCGTGTCTTTTTTCCCATTCCAATTGACGATAACTATAAAAACATGCTTCATAGAGGACATATGCGAATAAACCGACGCTTAATTTGATACCACAAAGAACGAATAGGATTTGAAGCATCGCGCATTTTTGAGGTTAACATCCAGTACGATACATCCTTTCCCTGACGTGATAGTTCATCAGTCACGTCAAAAAGTTTAATTTCCTTTTCTCTAAACCCTTCTCTTTCCCACAGTTTTACAAATACTATAAACATATAAAATCCCTGAAGCATGGAAAGTACAAGTCCATGAAGTCCGTCTTTATATCCTCTCTGGGCAAAATAAATTTTCACAAAATCCCGCAAAGGAAAACGCAGTGCGTCGTACCATACGACGTTGTAGCCTGAGGCAATAAACTTTTCGACCTCGCTTACCGTATAAATATGTTCCATTTTATATAAAAACTGCTCAATGGAGTGATAATTATGATGAATAAATGGCTCATCGAGTGTTTCTGTTTGGCCATCTACATGAAGATATTCATGGACATGTTTTTCTGGGAACTTTCCTTTTCCTTTTCGAAATAACCGAAGCTGCGGGTCAGGCCACCATACACCATGACGTATCCATGTACCAAAAATAATATTTTTGCGAGGTATCCAATACCCCGAAATAGCCGGATTATTTTCATGAAGGACTTTACCAATTGCCAAAACGAGATCTTTCGTCAGTTCTTCATCGTCATCTAAATTAAGTATCCAATCAGTCGTCACTTTGGTAAATCCATAGTTTTTATTACTATTTAACATGAGGCTATTCTCTCGATCTATATGCGTTGCATTATATTTTTGGGAAATAAGAAGTGTTTCCATGTCTTTCGCACTGGAAACGACAATAATCTTTGCATGGAGGGGCGCGACGGACTTTAAGCATCGGTCCAACTGAAACGGTCTTTTGTATGTAGAAACGACCACGGTACAATTTGTCATATTAGCTTCTCAATGATTTTATAAAGCCTAGAACGCGACTTTTATCTGTAAGATATATACACCCCGTGTAAAGTATAACACCCGAAAGTCCGACAAAAAAAAGTGTTACGTATGTACTCGGAACAATTTTTAGAATGGTCACATACCACAGCGCTTGTATCAAAGATGATACGACTGCACTAGAGATATTTCTTATAAATGTAAACGGCACGATCTTTTGCATCTCTTTTACAACAATCCCTATTGTAAATGTGATAAGAAAAATAGAAAATGCGACGCCTTGGAATCCAAAAAAGTGAATAAATATCACCGTAACGACCCATGTAAGGGTAGTCCACATCACCATCAAAAGAAGTGTTGTTTTAATCTTTCCTATTGCATTGAGTGCATTGGTAAGAGGCGTTGTCAGTCCTGCAATCGCCGCGGCTCCGACGAAAAAATAAAATGACAAAAGTGCTGGTTCCCATTTCGTATACTTAGGTATCAAATGCACAAGCGGTCGGACGAAAAATAGAAGTGCTATCGAGATAGGAAAAATGGTGAGAGATAATCCGTAAATAGTTTTCTCAAGTGCTTTCCCCAAAAGTATTTTGTCATGCTGGATACGGGAAAATGCCGGAAAGGTGACGCGTATGACGCTATCCATGATAAGGCGCAAAGGAACCTCTGCCCACTTTTTCGCCCACCCCAAATATCCGACTTCAGAAAAAGGGAGCGCCTTCCCCAAAAAGATAATCAATAAATCATCTTTCACCACAGCTAAAAATGAATTCATCTGAAACGGTATACCGAACTTTAAAAGTTTATGCGCCACACTTCTTGATATCCCAAAGCTAGGCATCCAAGGCCAAACGATATATGCCGTTATCACACCTAATATACCCCGACATAATACGGCCCATGAAAAGCTTGCCACACCAAGCCCCTTCCATGCCAAAAATACTGCAACGACATAAAATCCAAGTGTCTCGACAATCGTGGGGATCACGAGCCGATTAAAAGCCAAGGACCGCTCCATAAGTATTGATGGAATAGTTTTTAACGATGATAAGAAAAATGACACGACGAGAGCGCGAAACAGCCACACGCCTGATGCATCCAGCATATAAAAATCGCCTATCTTATATGAAAAAAATAAGGCAATGGTTACAGCAGAACCTACCAGAAGCTGCTGGATGGTAAAGGTCGTCTGAAGATCTTCTGTAGTAAGATCATCCTTTTTTTGCACGAGGGCGGCGGCCAATCCTATATCTGAAAAGTATCCCAAAAACGAAATAACAGCAGACACGACATAGTACACACCAAATATCGAAGGAGTCAAAAGAAGTGTCAAAAGAAACGTCGCAACAAATCCTACAATCTGCAACGTAAAAGTTCTTGCGGTAAGAGCCACCATCCCTTTTACTGACTTTGATTTAATGTCTTTTATATCAGTGTCTGTCATACTGTAAATTTTTCCAGGGACGCGTCATAAACAGACGGTACAAACCCTTAAGATCGCCGAATGCAGTTTTTAGAACTCGTACTGTGGACCCAGGATTATCTACCCACCGAACCGGTTCTTCATAAATGCGTATCCCGCTTTTTTCGGCAAGAACAAGTAATTCTGTATCAAAAAACCACTCGTTATCTCTAATTCTTGGAAGAATTGTGCGGGCAATCGTCGAGGACATGGCTTTAAATCCACACTGTGCATCCGAAAAATTAACAAAAAAGAATAGTTTAATGAGGATAATATACATTTTTGATGTAATAGTTCGAAGCGCTGATCTGCCGTACACAAGTGATCCAGCCGCATTTCGCGTCCCGATTGAGATGTCGTATCCTCGGGAAAGCGAATGAATCAGAGCTGGTAAATGCCTAAGATCGCTTGATAAATCAATATCCATATAACAAACAAATCGTGCCGTGCTTTGAAGCCAGGCTTTTTTCACTGCTCGGCCTCTTCCTTTTTCTTTAAGGTGAATGCTTGAGACGATGGCGTATTTTTTTGTCATCGCATTGGCTATTTCATACGTTTTATCGGTTGATGCATTATCAGCAATTACGATTGTTGTTTTATACTCTTTAAGATGTGTGGTAACAAAAAAGACAAGCGTCTCCACACTTGAAGAAAGATCCTCTTCTTCGTTGTACACCGGCAATATTATGTCAAGCGTTATTTTTTTCATATCGAATATAAAAAACTATACAAAACACGCCGGTTAAAAAGCTTAGTATATTTGCTGCCCGCCGCACAGGCGTATCAGATAGACGTAATTCTACTACACTCTCGCCTTCTAATACTTGAAGGATTGGAAATCCATCCGCAATCGTTGCCTTTATTTCTTTTCCATTGACACTATAATGCCATCCCGGAAACCACGCCTTCAATATGCGCACAGGCTGAGCAGAAGAAGAAACGATTCTTGCTTTCAAATAGTTTGATTTTTGGACAATGCTTACACTCTTAATCAAACCCTCAGATTCAAAAATAGAATCATTCTTAAGTGAAGAACTCTTAGGGCGGATAAGATCATAAGGCAAATACTCATCAGATATTTTGGAGACGCGCACCTTTAATTCGTTGACTGATTCATAATCGTCAATCGGTCTATACGTTTTTTGCTGCGGCCGAAATTCCTGCTGGTTTACGATGAGAACAAGTATGATAATACTGACGGCAAAGACTCGCCTCATCAAAGATCTACTTTGTGTAAATGCCGTCGCAGCAACTACCGACAGAGCAAACGAAGCACTGCTTAAAAACCGCCACGGATATTGAATATACGAAAAACCCGGAATATACTCCCAAACACTAGCTGATATTGGAAGCATAAAAAATACACTAAGAAAAAATATAATAAACCCAAAAAGAAGAATCCGACGGGTATTTGATAGAGTAAATCGATGCACAAAGAAAAGAAACATAGCATAGAGAAACAGTGCCAAATGAATAGTTCCAAGCTTAAATGACATGCCGTCAATACATCCTGAAGTGGAACCCCCAAAGCCCCATGGGGAATTGATAAATTGTGATACACACACAAAATGCGATCGAAAATCAGCAGAGCCGCCTGCCTGGGCTGCAACATTTGTATACCCCATCTCAAAAAGTGCCGGCAGCCAAAAAAACGCACTGAGTAATAATCCAATACCAACCTCTAAAAGATAAATAGAAAGCACTGAATCAACGTTCTTCTTTCGAAATTTTGAAACACCCGCATACACTCCAATCCATAACACATAAAATATCACCCAAACATATCCTGATATCGTGTGGGATAAAATAGTAAGTGCGATGCCAAGAGAACCGACAAACACAGTCTTAGGCTTCACCTTTGACAATAAAGGTGCCGCAATACCATAAAAAAGAAGAGGCAAAAATGCCGTCGCGTAGAGCTCTCCTACGGCCCCTCGTACATACAATTGCACCGCATGGTACGGCGCGTACATAAAAAGAATCGCGGAGACAGCCGCCGCCATAACACCAAGAAACTGTTCAAGTACTAAAAATGCCAATAAAGGAGCCAAAATCATGCCAAGTCCCATCATGATCTTTGTAGCAAACATCGCAGGAATCCCTAAATTTGTTAACGCACCGCCTATATAGTATGGAAGCGGTCCATAAAAATTAAATATCGGATATCCATAGCCGTATCCTAAATCACTCACCCAACGCACGGGAAACTGTCCATCAGAAAGTGATCGTGCCATAGATACAACTCTGCCAACTTGGGTGTCATCATGCATCGGGAAATACGATGGCCCCAAAAGAGACAAGATGCCAAATGTAGAAAGGAGAATAACTGCAAGAAGGACAATTATTTTTTTCATGGTTTAAATTTCATTCGTATCATCCACTCGATATATAAAATAATAAACCCCAATGAAATGATATCTGCCACCAACCGGAATCCCGTCTCACGAAATGATGCCTCCAACCTGTGTTTGCCTTTAGGGACTGTAATATGCATTACTCCGTATGGATTTTTATACTCGATAGGGGTAAGTACGCCATTTAATGCAACTCCCCATCCTGGATAATAAATTGTATTTATAGAAATCAGACTTTCAGCCTTGGCATCTATAATGCCGTCTATCCGTTGTACAGTATCCTGACTGGAAAAAAATTCTGCATCTCCTGACAGGACTTCTACTTTTTGGGCAGCACGGATGGTTTGTATCGTTTGTACCCACCGAGGCATATATTCATTCTTCACGGTAGTCGTCGCTTCGTTTGTACTGTAATACCCTTCACCATGATCGACATAAACGATTGCACTCTGCGAAACTAAAACAATATATACGAGTGAACACGTCAGAATAAATACAACGATACCTTTTATTTTGTTGGGTACAAATGACAGCATGGAAGACACCGTAAATGCACCAATAAAAGACGCCAATGATAAGAATCGATAGGGAAATTGGACATAAAAGCTAAGTTGTGGAATCAATTTCCAGACAAACATACTTATGGGTAACGCCAGCGCCGCACTGCAAAGTGTTACTACAGCAGATGTTTTTTCAAAAACAGTAATTTTATGCTTTGCAAAAAATAATAGAACAAGTGATGAGATAAAACCTATTCCTAAAAGCGGCCACTGATCAAGCCGTATGAAATACGATAACGAATCAGCGACACGTATGCTGTCAAACAACACAAATCGTCTTTCGTAAAGCGCCGGCAGCCAAAAAAATGTCGCCATCCCTATACCAATACCTATACTTTTTATATAAAGAAAACGCTTGCTTTGCATGAATGAAAACAAAAGAAAAACACCCAAAAATAAAAGTGCTAACGAATTATGACTGACGAGCAAAACAGCAGTTGCGACAGGGATAACCCATAAAACATTTGAAACAATACCGTAAAACAGAATACTTGCCGGAAGAAACGCAAACAGCTCTCCCACCGACCCTCTTTTAAATAAATCAAATACGACATACGGACTTAATACAAACGATATGGCGCCTACTGTTGCTTCAAGCAAATGATATTTTTTCCTAAGCGTCAAATATAATACTACTGCCGACCCGACGACAGATATCGAAAGCACGATCTTTATAACATCGACATACGAAAATCCAAAAAGTCGAACGAATGATCCAACATACAAAAATCCAGGATATAAAAAATTTGCGACCGGATACCCGTAATTATGGTATAAACGGCCCAAGAATCGTACAGGAAATTGACCCTCTGCCAAACTTTGATAAAACGCCGAGAGACGAATGATCATCCAGTCTCCATCATCCGTGACAAAAAATCCGCGGTAAAACAACGGCCACAATAAAAGTATCGATGCTAATAATATGGCGCCAATTCCAAGCCATTCGTATGGAGTCTTGTGTGGTTTTATGGTCATTGTTTTGATGGTGGCGTAGGGAGAGGAAGTGCCACTTTATAAAGTCGCATATATTTGCCTTCCCGCTTGCCTTTTTGATATTCCCCTAAAAGAGTCAAAGCCCATCCTATTGGAGGTGTTTGTTTTGCATTGAGCACAAGATACGTTGATCCCTTTTTGACAGCCGTAAATACCTCGGCTGGAGTCTCTTCCGGTATAGGCCAAATGCCTTTGATCGTGACATTGGGGTTTGATACCAAATATATCTCAAGTGCATATGGGAGTAACCCGAATGTCCCATCGGTAAAAACACTAATAGGAGAAACAGACGCTTCATTTCGTAAAAATGAAACCACCTGCGGCACTCCCCATCCTGATGGCCAATCTTCTAAATACTGCGACCTATCAGAAACGGGAAGTGATGCATTCCATGGATCAGAAATTACCGAATAACTTATCACCATGCTTGGCAAAATAAGAATTAACACAAACACTATTTTTATAATAGGACGTGTTATTCTATCCCAAATTCTAACAATCGCATCAGCCCCAACGATAAGAAGCGGAATGGTCATAAAAAGTATAAATCTGGGATACAACACTTTCCCGAAGTTAGAAAGGGCCACAAACGGCAACCCCCACCAAAGATAGAGAAGAATCCGTTCTCGCCACTTAGGAGTCATAAATAATAATGGTGCAAAAACAGCTACAAATATTGGGAGTGTCAAATATGAACGCAGCCAATCAAACATGCCTCTTAGATTTCCTGTCAAATACCGGAAAGGCTCAAGCATCCACTCTGAAAAAGTAAACAAAAACACACCGTTTTTTTGACCTACCATGTGAAAAAATGGTGAGAGACGTAAAATACTATATACCACTTGCGACAATACGGCTGCTATAAAAACAAACCCGACAAATTGCAATAATCTTTTTATCAATTGATCTTTCCGCCAATCAAATAAAATCAAGCTAAATGGTACTAAATAGAGGCTTAAAAATCCTGAACTTTTATTGAGCATTCCCGCTCCCAATAAAAGCCCCAATAGAAGCGCCGTATCAAGTCGCGGCTTGGACACCAGAAGTATAGCAAGGTATAAATTCCATATAGAAAACGCACTCACCATCGAATCATAGAGTGCCATCCGGTCATACAGCATGGTAAACGGAGATAACAAATATATAATTGATGCAACCCACGCTACCCTGACACTTAAAAATAACCTGTATGCCACTGCCCATACTCCAAGAAGCGTTAAAGCGCCGGCCAATACAGAGGTGAGCCTTCCGACAAACAGTGGGTCAAAAGGCACGAGGCGCAGCAAAATCATCATGATCCATGTAAACATCGGCTGCTTCCCGTCGGTTAACGATATGAATCGCCAATTAGCGTCTTGTGCGCCAATTTGAGACCATCGTATATATATTGCTTCATCCGTGAATATAGGAAGAGCAGTCAAGTTGGCAAGCCTCGTCCACGCGTAGACTGCTAAGATAAGTACAGCGCCTAAAACAAATCCAAAGAGGCTCTTTTTATTCCACCGCATAGCCTCATTATATAAAATAAGAGACAACACAAGCAAATCAGCGAAAACGACCGCTTCTTCTCTCAAAAACGAAAAATGAAATAATGGAGCTAATGATGGAGACGATAATTATCGTTGTTTTTACCTGTTGACCGTAAGGCGTAAAGCTTCCTATATACAAATATGGCACGTATGAAAGCAATAAACCACATGAAAGTATAGAAAAGGCAATGTACATGCCTTTTTGTGACGGCTCTAAAGCAACAAATGGCATCACCCAGACAAGATACCACGGTAGAAACTCGCGCTTTAGTATAACGATTACCAGTCCAACTATCATTGCTACTAGCATCCAGCTCGTACGCTTTTTAAGCATATACAAAGGAACCAGCATTATAGTCATCAGCTTTGATGCTATCGACATCGAAAGCCAAAACAATGCCGATATCATATCCCTTTTCTGTAGATACCAAAGACTCACGAGTACAAATGCTGAAAGCACGATATCATTGTGAGAACTCACCAGCGTTTCAACGATTATCAAGGGGTTTAAAGCAAACAACGCCAAGCCAAATGCCGCTTCTGTTGGTTTTTCTCTTGAAAGAATTTTTTCAATCATTTTACATGCGAGAAGATAAAATAATGCGACCAATAGTTTCATGTTTACCATAATGAGGATAAAGTATCCGAATCCCAAAAGATATGGAATAAGTGAGAAAAATATCCATAATGGAGCGTATGCTGTGGATAAATGTGTCCATCGCATAAAATTTAGCCATGGATCTATACCTGCAAACATAAGGGGAATAATCTCATATGGGTTTTTGTGATACACAAGTATTGTTTTAGCAGTGAACATATAATTGAAAAAATCATACGAAAGAAAAGCGGGATAAGAAAAAATAAGAACTACTACCAGTATATAAATTATCTTCCATATTTTATTGCGATTTATACTCTTATTCTTGACAAGTGACAAAACCTGAAAATACAACAAATAAAACAGAGAAACAATACCAATGTACGCAAACGTTGAAAGAGGCCGATTATAAAACCCAATATATTGAAAGGATTTTTGCAGGGACTGGACGATACTTGCCCGAGAAAGCGTTAAGTTCAAATCAACTTGTGTATACGAGTATAAAAACAACGCGATAACAGAAATGATGTACCCTATGATAACAAAATGTGACGGTTTGTTTTTCACAATTTTATAATTTGGGCCTACGTATACAGACCGCGTAACGCATGTATGCGAATACGAATAATATCAATAAATCCTCGCAAAGAGTCCTTTAGGGGATTGACGCGGCGTGTTTCTACATAATGCCATTCGACAGGAACTTCTTTGATCTTATACCCAAATTTCTTTCCTAAAAACAACACTTCTATATCAAACCCGGCTGTCACCATAGGGCCGTCAACTTTTGAAATACTCGTATACAACGCTAATTTTTGAAATATTTTACTTGAAACTTCACGTTTGAAGGCTTTAAATCCGCACTGTGTGTCGGTGATTCCCTTTAAACCTAAAATAAGGGATCTTAGAAACATAAATCCTCGGGCCATGATGACCCTAGACACTGGCGCCCCCTGTCTATCGCGATTTCTTGATCCTATAACTATGTCATATCCTTTATCAAAAAACGGCAATAATTTTTCTAACTCTTCAATCGGTGTTGCCTGATCAAGGTCTGAAAACAAAACAATATCGCCTTTGGCCGAAAGCATCCCTGCTATCACCGTACCCGCTTTTCCAACATGTCTGTTATGAAGGATTGTAAATCCTCTATTGGCTTTGCCGAAAATATCAAGAAGCTTTGGGGACTGATCCATTGATCCATCATCGACAATGATTACCTCCCATAAAAATGATTGTCGGTCAAGATACCGCGCCACTTTATCCAGTGACCCTAATCGAATATTGGTCTCTTCATTAAAACACGGTATGACAACCGACAAATATGGCTTTATCATTTATTAATCTCCTTTATTGGATCGTAGTGTACGAGTTTCATGATGCGAACAAACGAGCTTGGCCACTCACCGACCACTTCTGCTCGACCAAAACCAGCTATTTCCCACAAAGGATGTCCTAAGGGTTTACACTCTGGCAGGTCACATATTACGATGAGCTGATCAGTGACAGTGGTCCGCAAAGGATCTACATCGTTGCGTTCAATGGTCACAGGCGGAGATCCCCAAATTTCAAAAAAATACCGATACACATGATCAGAATTAAAATTTGCAAGAAGTGCAAAATTAAATGGCTTTCCCTCGGCTTTTTCATACGCTTCTTTTGCAATCATGCGCGCTTGAGCTAATTGATTGTTTGGTAGAAATTTAAAAGGTCTTCCTTCCCAATTAAAGATCACCAGAATACTTAAAAAAATTCCGGCAAACACTATTCCCATCCGAGAGCTCCCCAAGACCCGCAACAGCATAGCAACAAATAAAAACGGCAAAGGGAAGAAAATACCAAAATAATAATCATAAATACCCTTTTTATAGAAGCCAAACAATACAAGAGGGATAATAAACCATACTGCAAAAAGTACCATCGTACGATACCATGAAGTATCACCTTTTTTTATCCATGCAGGTTTGAGAAATCCTACAAGGAAACTTATGACCATCGCTATTGAGGCCCACAGGGAAAATTTTATAACACTCTCCCATAACAGACGACCGACAAGCGACACATTCACAAACTGCTCAGGAGGCGGCAGTCGAAACACGAGACGCCCGAATAATCGATAGGAAACATCCGTAATAATTGATATAAATTGAGCGGAATTAAATCCTGTATCACTTCCCGAAAGTAAAAAGCGGGTGATAGAAATCGTGTTGGGAAAGCCGTGTCGCAATTCAAACGCTAAAAACGGCGCATACCCCACAAGAAAACCAAATACGCCAATACCATAAAGCTTCAAGTATTTTATATTTCTCCCATAAAAAAGAAACCACACGCCGACAACGGGAAAGAGAAAAAGAAACAAATAATGAAGCTGCATCCCAATGCCCAACGCTACACCAATCAAAAATAATGAAAGCCGCGACATTTCTCTGCCAGCGCGCCATAAAAGATAGATAAGAGACAATGCAAAAAAGGGAACAACATTTGGATTCCATGAGGATCGGGAGTACGCGATGACAAGAGGAGACACACTGTAAAGAAGTGCTGCTATAAGTCCGGTCCACACATCAATAAAATCTTTTCCGACTTTATAGAGAAGTACCACTGTAGCAATGCCAAACAATCCAACCATCGCTGCAGCTCCAGCTGGATTCATCCCGGACGCCCACACAAACGGCAGCATAAAATAATAATAAATAGGACCCAAAAAAAATCCGCCTACAGATGCAGTCGGACCCAAAAGTGTGAACTTGTGGTCAACAATCATACGTTTGACCACCAGCATATCCCGGCCTTCATCTCCCAAAAATGTCATGTACTCTGAAATCTTATACAGTCGAAGGTATCCGGCCAAAAGAACAATACATAAAAGAAGAACATGATGCCAATGATGGGAAAAAAAGCGCTTCATGAAAAATATTACTTTGACTTCCAAATTACTCTGGAATACATAATGTAATTCCAAATAAGACCTATACTGACGCCAATAATATACCAAGGAAAATATGAATCTCTTCCCGTAATGTTTGTCCCAAATAACACAGTTCCTGATTGGATTAAAAGCCCGCCAAGGGCTGCTAAGTTAAACTGGATAAACTTCGGTAGCAGGGCAACTCCGGAAATCTTACGTGCATGAAATGTCCACGTGTTGTTTAATATAAAATTAGAAATGATTGCAAACTCAGCACCACTGGCACTCCCCATGGCTGGATGAAACCCAAAAAACACAAATATCTCAAGAATGGCTGTATTTATCAAAAATCCGATACTGCCAACGATTGCAAATCTTGGGAATGTTCCTTTCATAATCGCTTTATACCGGGATGAAAAAACAAACATAATAATGCTCATAATGTATTCAAGTGGTGCTATTTTAGAGCGTCCGAACCTTCTATCAGTAAAGATAATCGGCACTTCCCCCACATGTGCGCCATTTTGTATCGATGTATAAAGAAATGCGATCTGAAAAACATATCCGCTATACGGCGAAACGATAGTTTTCGCTTTTTGAAAATAATTTGCATTAAAAGCACGATATCCGCCAGTCCAATCATGAACTTGAGTCTTTCCTAAACCGAAACGGACAAATGTGTTTCCGATCACGCTGTAAATTTTTCGATGAAGTCCCCAATTAGCAGGTATTGAACCGCCGGGGATATATCTGCTTCCCACGACGAAATCATTTCCTTTTTTAAGTTTTTGTATAAATTGAGGCAGTACCTTAGGATCATGCGACATATCCGCATCCATCTGAATAATAATATCGGCCTTCAGATGTAAAACCGCGTACGTCATGCCGGCAAGAAGCGCTTTGCCTAAGCCCTCTTTTTTTCTCGACAGAATATGAATATTTTTATGCGATTTTTGAAAGGCCGCTGCTAGATCTTTGGTGCCATCCGGCGACATATCATCAACGACTAAGATATGAAATGTCATATCAGGAATCGTTTTAAGTACGGCTGATACGGATTCCAACATGGTAGTAATGTTTTCCCGCTCGTTGTACGTCGGTAAAATTATGACCGTGTTCATATAGTTGAGGCGCTAAACGCGAGCTCTCCAATAATCAAGAAGATCTTTAAGCGTCTTCTCAAAGGGGATTTCCGGCTTCCAGCCGGTTTTTGCAACAAATTTGGAATTATCTCCAATAAGAATTGGAACGTCAGACGGACGCATTCTCGCGGGATCCTGTTTTATCTGTACTTTCACATTGGAAAACGACAACAACATGTCAAGCACCGCTTTCATCTGAAACGCTTTCCCTGTGCAAATGTTATATACCTCACCCGGATCACATTTTTCTACAGCTAAAGTATACGCTCGCACCATGTCCCGCACGTCTGTATAATCACGCTCTGCTTCCAAGTTCCCTACAAAAATAATCGGCTCTTGCTTACCCTTTTCTATAAGTGCAATTTGCTTTGCAAATGTTGATTCTGCAAACGTCTCGCCTCTTCGCGGCCCCGTGTGATTAAATCCTCGGGTTCTCACTATCCTTAGCTTATACGACTCAAAATACTGATACCCCAAATAATCCATAGCAACTTTAGATACAGCATATGGCGAAAGAGGTCGCAATGGATTGGTTTCACGAATTGGAACTTCATTTGGAAATACCATGCCGTATTCTTCAGATGAACACGCAATTTGAATCACCGG
This sequence comes from uncultured Gammaproteobacteria bacterium, assembly GCA_964367095.1. GTDB lineage: Bacteria > Patescibacteriota > Microgenomatia > UBA10105 > UBA927 > UBA927. The sequence goes on from CAYIXE010000001.1 coordinate 66,699, forward strand.
ATCAATACCCGATCGTCTGACTGCTTCAAAAAGATTTGCTGATCCGACGATGTTTACTTCAAGCGTGATGGCAGGAGATCCCCATGACGTCGGCACAAAAGATTGCGCTGCAAGATGATAAATAACATCAGGCCTGATGGTGGATACCATGGTGTAGAGACTATGAGAATCCATCAGATCCGCATCGATGAGCTTCATTTTGTCCTTAATAGGATCAATATGATCAACGATACTTCTATGCCTATATAAACCATACAGTGCAATATCTTTTTGGGTCAACAAATACTCTGCAAGATGACTACCGACAAACCCCGTTATTCCTGTAATAAGTACTTTTTTTACTGCCATAATTATCATCCGCCGTTTGAGGCGGGCCTCCTTTACATTCTCCCTACACCATAATACATGAATCCTAGCTCGCGAACACGAATGGGTTCATAAATGTTTCTTCCATCAAATAATACCAAATCTTTCATACCTTTGGCTAGACGCACAAGATCCAATTGTCTAAATTCGTTCCATTCAGTCACGATTACTACTGCCTCAGCCCCCTCTGCTGCATCATATGCATCTTTGGCATACGTAACGCTTGTTCCCAATACTTGTTTGGCATTTTCTAACGCGATTGGATCAAAAACGCGGACATCAGCGCCTTTCAAGACAAGTGAAGCGATAATCTCAAGCGATGGCGCATCGCGTAAATCATCCGTATCAGGCTTAAATGCTAGTCCTAGCACTGCAATTTTTTTAGCCTTTAGCTTTCCATCAAAATGTTTCACTATCTTGGTTACAAAATGTTCACGCATGCTTTTGTTTATATTTGATACTTCCTTAAGCAAAGAAAAATCATATCCGCAATCGGCAGAGAGTGCAACGAGTGCTTTCACATCTTTAGGAAAGCAGCTTCCGCCGTATCCTACTCCAGGATACATAAAATTTCTGCCAATCCGTCTGTCGAGCCCGACACCTTCCAATACCTTTTCGGCATCAGCTCCGACTTTTTCTGCTAAAAGTGCAATGGCGTTGGCAAACGATATTTTCGTCGCTAACATCGAATTTGATGCATATTTGATAAGCTCGGCCGCCTCAACATTACATAAAACTATACTGCCATCAATGGGCTTATGAAGCTCTAATAAAAGATCTCGCGCACGATCAGACGTCGTACCAATAACAACACGGTCAGGATGAAGCGTATCTTGAAGTCCTGAGCCTTCACGCAAAAACTCCGGAACAGACGCGATAGCAACTGATCCACCCTCAGGAAGAACGGACTGAAGCAGAGCTAATACTTTTTTCCCAGTTCCTGGGGGCACTGTACTTTTGGTAACCACCACCTTATACCCTACGATATGTTTTCCTATTTCTTTGACAGCACTAAAAACACTTGAAAGATCTGCTTCACCTGTTTTTTGGGGAGGTGTACCCACTGCAATAAAAATAATAGAAGATTTCTCAACTGCTTTTTTGTAATCAAGGGTAAAAAGAAGCCGCCCAGCTGCCAAATTACGCTTCAATACCTCAGAAAGCCCTGGCTCGTATATAATCGAGTCTCCTTTTTTTAATCGTTCAATTTTTTCAGGCGTCCTGCCGACCACCCAAACGGTGTTGCCAAGATCTGCAAACACCGCAGCAGTCACAAGTCCCACATATCCATGACCAATAAAAGCAATTGTCATAAAGTCTAGTATAAGAAATTTAGCCTACAATGTACACTCTTGGTCTTGTTTCTTCATAATTTTGAGACCAGCATGAAACGTCTTCATCAAAATGCCGAGAGTTTGTAATTTATTGTTTGATAATGCTGCATATTGTGGAATCGGAGCTTTATTGGAAAAATACTCAAGAAATGTAGTTTTTTTGATTAAAGATGGGTCAAAACCATAAAGATCGGCAATCTCTAGAGCGATCTTATAGGGAGAAAGGGCATCGTTTCCAACCACGTGATAGACGCCATGCGCTTCAATCTTAAGAAGGGTATCAATAGCAACTGCAATATCATCAACAAACGTCGGAACGAATACCTGATCAGACGGGGCAACAATGTCTTTGCCGTTTTCCAACAGATCTATCATCTTATGTACAAAGTCCTTTTTTCCCTGCTGGAGAGAAACACCCACTGGATTTGATCGATAAGGATTGGCAATTCGAATGACCAACCCATACTCGCCTAAAGACAACACATGTTTCGCTCCTTCAGTTTTTGTAATGGCATACCAGCCCTTAGGGTTTGGAGTATCCGTCTCGTCATAAAATTTTTTTGTACCATCAAATGCATAATCAGTATCAACGTACAATAGATGTTTTCTTGTCGTATGACAAATATCTACGATATTTTTCGTCGCTTCTGCGTTTACTTGCCACGCAAGACTTTCTTTTCCTTTCATTCGCTCTTTTTCTGCGGCTTGCACATCTGTATATGCTGCCAAATGCAATACCCACGAAGCAGTACTGCTTGTTATAGCTTCAAATACTGCCGCGTGATTGGTGACATCAACGCCCTTTTCAAGCGCTAAGCTTACAAAATCAATATGGGAAGATAAAAGTTCTACAATTCGTGACCCTACAAGCCCTGATAATCCCGTTCCCAGTACCTTCATGAGTGATACTCTCCTGATTTCACTCGACGCCACCAATCCTGATGATTTTTATACCATTCAACGGTTTCCTTTAGCCATGCATCAAAATCATGCTGAGGCTCCCACCCTAATTCTTTTTGTATTTTCCCCCAATTGACGGCATATTTGCGGTCATGTCCTAATCGATCTTTGACAAACTCGATACTTGTGGTAGGTTTCCCAAGAAGAGAGAGTATCTTTGAAACGATTGTGAGGTTATCCATGTCTGTAGTCATTCCGCCGACACAGTAGGTTTCTCCAACGGTTCCTTTCAAAAGTACTACTTCAATTGCTCTACAATGATCCTCTACATATAACCAATCACGTACATTTTTCCCATCTCCATACACTGGGACTGACTTGCCTTCGATACTATTTGTAATTGCTAAAGGTATAAGTTTCTCCGGAAACTGATATGGGCCGTAATTGTTGGAGCAATTAGTAATGGTAATCGGCAAACCATACGTATGATAATACGCACGCACGAGATGATCTGAGGAGGCCTTACTAGCTGAATATGGGCTTCTGGGATCATATGGTGTTCGTTCATCAAAAGTACTCGAATCCGATAATTTAAGCGATCCAAACACTTCATCTGTCGAAATATGATGAAAACGAGTGATTTTTGCTGCGAGCGCCGCTTCCAGTAACGTGTATGTGCCCAAAACATTGGTCGTAACAAATGGAGCCGCATTTTGTATCGAACGGTCTACATGACTCTCCGCTGCAAAATGAACGACGGTATCAATACCCTTCATCGCTTTTTTCACATCCACCGGATTACAAATATTCCCTTGGATAAACTGATAAGAAGGATTATGTGCAATGTCTGATAAGTTTTCTAAATTACCCGCATAGGTGAGTGCATCGAGATTAACGATGGAATCGGTCGGATGTTCGGCAAGCCAATAGTGAATAAAATTAGCCCCAATAAATCCAGCGCCTCCTGTCACTAAAAGTTTCATGTTAAGAAAACTTCCCCTCCTTGACGCGCGAAGCCACCTGAACATTCGCGGCAAGCAGTTCATCGTGCGATGTGCCGGCATCTACCCACCAATCGATAATTTCACACCCCAATGAATTTTGAGAAAGATATTTATTATTAAGATCGGTAACTTCCAATTGTCCGCGGTCAGAAGGTGTTAAGGTCTTTATATAATCAAATACTCGATCGTCGTACATATACACACCAGTTTGAGCAATGTCAGATTTCGGTTTTTCCGGTTTTTCCTCTACCGAGAGAACTTTGCCTTCGCAGTCCACTTCAATAACACCATATTGACGGGCATCCATATCTTGCCGCTTTACACCAAACAACATCGCTCCTTTTTGATCTCTTGAGAGTCGTCCCTCAAACCGCGTGACAGCCGAAGCCAAATCAAAGTTAAAAATGTTATCACCTAATATCACCAAAATGGGTTTTTTATGCGCAAATTCTTCGGCTAAAGCCAGAGCGTCTGCTATCCCGCCGGTAGGATTTTTTTGGATTGCATAATAAAGACGCAAATTAAAATCATCGCCGGATTTAAGTAGGTTTGCAAAATCTCCTACATGCTCGCCACTTGTAATAAGAAGCACTTCTTTCATCCCAACTTTTTGCATCATTTCCAAAGGATAATAAATCATTGGTTTGTTATACACAGGAAGTAAATGCTTATTGGTAACCCAAGTAAGAGGTCGGAGTCTTGTAGCCAATCCACCTGCTAAAATAACACCTTTCATAGTATAATCCTTTCGTTATAAAGACAACGTCAACATAAGTACGAGTGCGATTACGCCAATGAGCACATATTCTATCACAATCTTTTTATGAAGGTTTCCAACCATCATATGATGAATAATACCCCAACAAATATAGGCGAGTGTGGTGGAAATACCTACTATCATTTGAGTCTGTATATTTCCGCGCATCAGATAAAACATGTATACACCGCTCCCTAAAATAAGACAAAGGATACTCCCATGAATCATGAATTCTTTCTTCATCCTAACGCTCCTCTCAACATGAACATACTTCCGGCCAACATACTCGCTAAAAATACAATATGTGCGACATTATGACCGACTAAACGCACGACGCCGCGCCGCGAAATTACATAGGCGTCAATCGCCATAATACCCATAAGAAGTCCTATGAATATAAAAGCCACTTCTCGAGAAAGTATTTTAATGTTTATAAGCGGTGTTTGGCGCACAGAGGAAAGCACTGGTAAAGAATCTGACGTTCCAGCGCTCACGCCCAAAGAAGACTCGGCTGGTATCACATCAACTGGTTTGACGACGTTCTCAGCAGCCTCAACGTGTCGGATAGCCGTGACTTGACCGCTTGATGTACCAAACATTTGCACAACCAGAGTTGTTTCCTCGCCCAAAAGTGTTCCGTTTACCACTGCAAATCCTACTTCACGATATCCGGGTTTTATAATGTTATCTTTATGTGTTTGAGAATTCATCCAAGCTTCAGTTACTCCAGAGCTCGTTTGAAAATTTTTCGCTAAATTTTCTCCTGCTATAGTGTAGGAATACCCTGATCGTACGATAAAATCCCACGGAGTTTTCCCAGCAGGGCTATTGTGTGCCCAATAATTATTTGCAAACATATCATCTGCTTTATCGAGAGCTGCTTGAGAAAGACTACTGCTTAAAACAAGCTGAGACAGTCCCGCTTCTTTTCTTTTGGCGTTCGTATCTTCTAAAAGCTGTTCTACTCGTATATCGGTAGCATACCCTAAGACATCAGGAACTGTGTCGTGTACAACTCGAAGACCTAAATTAAACACCATAAAAAGGAGTGCGTACGCGAAAAGAGCGTCATGATGAAGGGCTTTTGCTCTATGATTATTGCTTTCGCGAGGAACAATAAAGTGATATAAAAGGCGAACTAATTTCATATGTGTAACACGTATATCCATCATACCTATTATTTAGAAGATTTATCAACCCATTCGATAGACTCATGGTTGATACTGAGCGATTCGGCTGAGCTCACCGTCGAAGCCTTATCGAATATGTCAAGATAGGTAGAATGGCCGTAATGAGGATGCACGTTTTCTATGGCCGGCAATCCGTTTACCGGCACGCCTAAAAGAAATCCAAGGGTATTAGAAACTGCAAACCCCACTCGAAGACCGGTAATTGATCCTTTTTTGTTTACCACATTAATCGCCGTAATATCCTTCCATGATAGATTATGTTCCGTAAGTACCTCAAGACAAAGAGGCAACAGTCTGTTCGATCGAAGTAAGCCGGTGTTTTCCTGTTTTATATACTCAGCACCCTCAACTGTGACTGATACGGTCAAAGATGACGCGTCTTTCGTGTCGATGGTAAGAATGACTGCAGATTTTTTCATGGCAAATTGACAGCACCTTGGCGAATGATTGTATAGGGATCAGTCGTACAATCAACAATCGTTGATGCAATAGTACTATAACAAACTCCTTCCAAAACAAAATCTGCCAATTTGATAAGTGCTGCATCAAGATCCTCAAATCGAAACGGCGTTTTTCCACTATGAAAGTTAGCAGATGGTCCAACTATAGGCACACCAACTGCTCTAATAATTGCAAGTGCCTCTTCGTGATTAGGCATCCTGAGGCCAACTGCGTTTGTGCCTCCTCGGATAGGGGAATAGACACGATTTATGTGAGACGTAGAAATAATAGTAAGTGCACCGGGCCAGTACGTTTTCATAAGATGTCGCACAACATTGGATGGAGATAAAAGATAGGGAAGTGCCATAGCTTCTGAACTTACAAGCACTGGCATAGCCTGAGTAGTCGGCCGCTTACGCAAACGAAATAATCGATCAACCGCATCGTGATTATCAATCCTGCATCCTATCCCAAACGCGGTATCTGTAGGAAATATGACAATACCTCCGTCTTTTAGAATCTGAATCGCTTGTAAAAGCTTTATAGCAGTTATTTTTTTCATTTTATGTGCTACAACAAATCCACGCCATAGCGTGGATTTGTTGTAGTCTTGTTTTGGATTGTTATCTCATGTTTATTTTCTTCAAAGACTCTAAACTGACAATCAATATGAGGTCGTAATAATACTGTGCCCATCATCTCTGGCCATTCTATAACCGTAATTGAATTGATATCGTCAAGCATTTCAAAAATACCGACGCCTTCCGCATCAGATAGTCCTTTCGTACGATACAAATCTAAATGGTAGAAAAAACTTTCAGGCGACAACCTAGGAATACTATAACGTCGTACAATAATATATGTGGGGGAGAGGATGCGAGTATCAATGCCAAGTCCTCTGGCAATTCCGCGTATAAACGTTGTTTTCCCACTCCCTAAATCACCAGTACACAAAATGATATGAGGTAGTCCCATACTCCTCCCGCGAAGCGGGATCTCGCTTCGCGAGACCTTCTCTTTTAGATAGGTAGATCCAAGTGCTTCACCAATTTTTTGAGTTTCTTCGGCGCTTTGAGTGACATGATGTGTAGAAAAATCCATACAGACAGTGCTCCAGTGGCATCAATTATAACATCCCGAATTGTCCCTTGCCGGGTAGGCACAAACATCTGATGAAGCTCATCGGTAGCCCCAGAGAGTACGGTAAAAAGAAATGCGATGAAAAAATATATTGGCTTGATCACAATGGTAAGGTTGAAGGCTCTCACATACAAAAGAAAAAGCACTGCATACTCTATAAGGTGGAGAGTTTTGAAAAAAATAAAATTCCACACGTAGTCATCTGACACCGTGACACTTTGTCTAGTAGACAATAAAAAAATCACACTCGTCCAAACCAATACTGGTCCCCAAGAAAATAAAAACTGCGAAATAGTTTTTACTGATTTTTTTCCTTTATTGTCCATATATCGACTTTCGTCAGAAGACTTGCGATTGCAAAGAATCCAATCCCAGTGCTGATAAACAACAGTGCGATTATTAAAGATTTTGTATAAACGAATTTATCATTCGTTCTACCAGATGCGGTACTTTCAATAACACCCTCTGTTGTTGCATCATCCGATTCTACACCCAGTATAGCAGGCACTTCTATCATATCTGTATTAACTACTTCTTGCCTAGTTGTTGGGGTAATAGATGCCGCACGCGTGGGTGCAGCAGTCAACGTAGGAACAGTAGTAGGCACGCTTGTTGCAGTCGGAGCAGAGGTTGCAGACGGCGTTGGAGTTGAAGTTGGTGTATTTGTAGGAGTTGAGGTGGGAGTGATCGTTGGATCAGGTTCATTTACCGTGATGGCGATAACGTTTGCCGACCACTCGGGCGTAAACGACGATCCATAATAAAATCTTACCTTAAAGGCATAATCGCCTTCTCCCTTATACCCACTATCCACAAAATCGCTTTTTACAATAAGCGCGCCATCCCACTCACCAATCTTTACAGATCTTTGGGAAGCATTGGATGCACTATTTTTTGTCCACACGTCTCCATTTTTGGTATACCCAAAATAATTACTCGTGCCGCTTTGATAAAATGCTCCTTTAATATAAATAGTTTCGCCATCAGTAAAACCCGACGCTGACGCCGTCACGACCATCTCTTCTTCGCCCAGTAAACTTGCCTTGTCACTTGAAATGGTGAGACTTCTTGAAGCAAAAATAGGAGACGGAAAAACTAAAAGAAATAAAATTATGCACGCTGGCAGAAGCGCACTGATCATTGAAATAATCCTTTAATACTAAATTGATACTCTTTCTACAGAAAACACACTGTTGATAGAATAATAATCAGCAAATATTTTATCATGACCACCTTCTGTATATGGGTCATTCATTATATATTTTCCATTGCTGTACGATTTTACAACCACAAAATGTGTCCCAAATGGTCCATGATACACACCAACAATAACCGGCCCATCTTTAACTACATCTGGACTAAGCGAACCACCTACGCTCGTTCTCGTTATATTTACACCCTTTACTGTTATCTTTCCTTTTTTTAACAACGCAGTACCTACAGAAAAATTACCAGGATCAGATGACGCAATGTCTCCTGGGGATATATTATTTTTCCCAAGGTGACTTGCTGCCATGGCAACGGAGGTGATAAGACATCCTACTCGCGCTACACTACACGCGCCACCACAATCATTGCTACCGTTAATCAACGTATTGCCCCATTGACCATCTCGTTGATTGTAATAACATCCCCATCCATCACACTGCGTTTGACCACTTAATATTCCGCCGCCCTGACTGCTGGCAAACGATGCAAATCCCGCAAGCTGCGCTTTGGCTTGTGAGAGAAGTTTTTGGTACGTCCCCTCGTCATTTTTTGTTTGGTCAAACAACACTTGTTTTTCGCGTTTTTGCTGGGCTAACTTTACTGAATTTTGTTCAAATTCTTTTTTATATGCTTCTTGTTGCGCTTTCTTTTTTTCTCGTGTATCTTTGCTGTCGTTATAATTATTTTGTGCGAGCTGATATTGTTTAAACTTTAAGGTATTTTGTTCTTGTACATGCATCAGGTACTGTGCTTTCTTAAGAAAGTCAGAAAAATTCTTACTGAATAACACCTGACCAAATGACGAGGAGACGCTTCGTTTATATGTTTCTGGTATTCTATGGAGGACTAATTCCAAACGCTTGGTTTTCAGTTCTTCCAATTTATCTATCTCACCGTTTAACTGTTCTATCTCAACATCAAGGACTCCTATTTTTCTCTTCGCTTCATCCATCTTCAATTGCGTCGAAGAAATTTGTAAATTCAAAAGGGTAATCTGTTTGGTGATGCTATTTGCGGTATTTTGAAGTTCTACAATTTTATTTTCGTACCCTTTAATGCGCTCTTGTGCTTCCTCTTCGGGAGACAAGGCGTAGACCAGAGGAACACATACAAAAACAAAAAAAATAATGAGGCTACTGAAAACGTACAGTCGTATCTTCATGTGGCTTTCTCAAGATATCCCGAGTCCTAAGTCCTGAGCATAGTCGAAGGATCGAGGCACTTCAATCCCGTAAATACCTACCAAGCGCTATAACACTACCAAAACTTCCAATGATAAATCCGACAATCATATTTGCAAAAATAAAAGAGAGACATGAAATGATAAATACAGCGCTTGTTGCACTTCCTAAAATCATTTGTATAGACGGTATCGCGCCCAAAAATGAAACAATGTTATATCGTTGCCAGAGAATTAATATCGCAACCAAAAATGATGCAAGGCCGGATCCAATCACTCCATACACCCCACCCTCAAGGATAAATGGCGCTCGTATGGTCCACGGTGATGCCCCAACTAGTGTAAGAATTTCTATTTCATCACGCTTTAAAGCAACTTTCATTGCGATAACAGTACCTATAATCAATAAACTATCCAACACCAATAAGCCGCCAATAATACCCCCAGTCAATCGAATGGCGTTTGTCCACGAAAGGAGAGAGTCGACAACATCACGTTGATATATCACTTCATCCACTCCTCTAGCACCACGAATTTTCTCGTCAAGCTGCGATAAAAACGTCGGGCTCTTGGCGGAAACTTCCAGTGACGCGGGTAATATGTCCGCACTCACCATTTCTAAAAGAAGCGGGTCGTTTTTATTTTGTTCTTTATACATTGAAAGTGCGTCATCTTTAGAAATAAATTTCGTAGACGCTACCAGTCCCGTTTCATCAAGTAATGCTTTTAACTCCTCCGCTTCCTTTTCTCCTGCATTTTGGACAAAAAATACGGTCAATTGAGGTTTGCTTTCAAAGTATGAAATAATGGAAAGCGAAGCTATCGTAGCGAGAAAAAATACTCCGCCGACAAGAAATGTCAAAAACATGGTAAGTACGGCAGCCATCGCTTGATACGGCGAGCGCCTGATATGAGTGTGAACGTCTCGCAACAGCTTCATTTGCCATCTCCTTCTTTATGCTCATGTTTTTCATGTTTTATTATATGATATTTGCCTTTGGCTTCATCAGCAATTAATTTACCATGATCAAGGGTCAATGTACGTTTTTTCATTTTGTTTACGGCATCTTGATTATGCGTTGCAATAATAACCGTCGTTCCAAGCCCATGTATCTCTTCTAAAATCCTCCAAATACCAGCAGCTGTTTGCGGATCAAGATTGCCTGTCGGTTCATCAGCGAGTACAATCTTTGGACCCCCAACAATTGCACGTGCGATGGCCGCACGCTGCATTTCGCCAGCCGATAGCTGGACCGGGAAAAAATTCCGCTTGTCAGAAAGTCCCACAAGATGCAGCACATTCATAACCCCTTGCTCTATTTGGTGTGAAGGCTTACCCAATATCTCACTTACCAACGAAACGTTTTCATATACTGTACGGTCAATAAGCAACTTAAAATCCTGAAATACAATACCAATCTTTCGACGAAGAGCATAGACAGTATTTGCCGTAAGCGATCCCACAGCGATATCATCGACGGTAATCAAACCGTTTGTCGGTAATAAATCTCGTATCAAAAGCCGCAAAAATGTAGTCTTTCCCGACCCTGATGGCCCAATAAGAAACACAAATTCCCCATCCGATATTTTCACAGATACGTCTACTATCCCTGGGGTATTCCCAGGATATAATTTGGAGACATCGAAGAATTCAATCATTGCGACAGCGTTTCAAGGCGACCTACATCCATAAGCCATGATACTTTCTTAGCTTGCATAGTCTGACCACACACCTTCACCTTCGTTCCCACATACTGATCCATGTCAACCACTGAAGATAATAAATACGCCGTTTGAGATGGGCCTCCATCTCGCAAAAGCTTATGCGTTCCTTCACCCGCTAATCCTTCTTTTTCAAGCGTACCTGTAGCACAGTCTTTAAATGTTGAAGGATCAGAAATACCTACTACGGTCGCAGTTTTTATTGCTGTTCCGATTGGAGCTGTTAACGTACCTGCACCATCTTTTGAGGAAAGCAGATATCCAGTCCCCACCCCCAACGCCGCTAACAACACATATACAAAAATAACGATATATCGTCGTTTTTTGACATTTCCTAATCGATCAAGCGTTGGCATAGTATCAAGTGATTTCAACATAGTAAATATACATGTTCAAACTCTCTCTCCCCATTATCACTAGTTATGAGTATTTTTTCAAGTACGCTAATATAAAATCCTCTATATCTCCATCAAGCACTCGAACCGTATCCCCTGTCTCATACTCAGTACGAACGTCCTTTACCAGATGATAAGGATGCAGAACGTATGAACGAATCTGGTTTCCCCACCCCGGAGTTTTATAGACCCCGCGAAATGATTTTTCCTGTGTTTTTCGCTTTAACTCTTCGATCTCCCACAATTTCGCACGTAAGAGTTTTAAAGCAAACTCTCTATTTTGTCCCTGATATCGTTGAGCTTGACTGGTGATAATTATTCCTGAAGGCTTATGCGTCAAGCGCACTGCTGTCGAAACTTTATTGACATTTTGTCCGCCTTTTCCACCGCTTCGATAAAACTCCCAAACGAGATCATCTTCATTGATTGCGATTACATCCTCATCTTCAATCATAGGCCACACCTCTACCATCGCAAAAGACGTTTGCCTGAGTTTATCTGCATTAAATGGAGACTGCCGTACCAGCCTATGTACTCCCACTTCAGCTTTTAAAAATCCATACGCATATTTACCATGCACCTCTACAGAAATGCTTTTGAGCCCCGCCTCTTCGCCATACGTTACATCCATCTCTTCCCACTCCCAACCCTTTTTTTCAAGATATCGTGAATACATCCTATGAAGCATTTGTGTCCAGTCCATCGCCTCAGTACCCCCTTGTCCTGAATGGAGAGACAAAATAGCGTCGCCTTTATCATACGGACCACTCAAATACAGCGCGAACTCAAGTTTTTTTATCTCTCTTTTAAGTGTTTCTTCATCACCCAATTCTATAAGCGTCGCAAAATCCTCGATAGTGACAAGTTCTTTTTGAAATACTGAAATCATTTTCATTTTCTTTGTCGCGTCAACATGGTCCTTCCAAAAATCAGGATGCATGGATTCCGCTTCAAATTGTCGGATGTCTTTTCTCACTCTCTCCGGATCAAGTTTTGAAAGAAGTTCGTTTGCTCGATGGAGAAGATTGCTGTCCATGAAGCTATTCTACCACGGGACTATTGCAAATCGATGTACGAACAGCTTGTTGTTGATCCTCAGGAAGCTCTTTAAACCGTGTCACCAACTGTGTAATGACCGTTGTAGAAACGATTTCATTGATGGTATTTGTGCTATTTGAAATAGTTTCTGAAGCCTTTTTTGCAACAAGATCAGGAATATTAATTGGTGTGATGGCTAAAGGGTCAGAAGTTCCCAATACTTTTGACGCCTCTTGACCTACAGAGGTTTGCATCACGAGGCCTCGTACTTTCTCTAAAGCCGGAGGCATAGTCGACGCGGTCGCAAAAGGCCAAAGAAGACTAGCCGCTCCAATTACAACTGCAGACCCAAACGCGGCCCCAATAAATTGAAAAAAGTGCATACTACTATTATAGTACGATAAACGAAGGGTATAATACACGCATGATACGTATATTAGGAGTGGATCCTGGAACTGCAAGAATCGGGTGGGCCCTCATTACCGAACAATCAGGAATACTGAACGCTTTACATTTCGGATGTATCATTACGCCCCAAGAAGTCACTGCTGAACGACGATTGAAACAACTTTTTGAAGAATTTACTGCCATCATCAGGAAATATAAACCTAATGTTGTAAGTGTCGAAGATCTATTTTTTGCGACCAACGCAAAAACAGCTATCGCTGTCGGGCAAGCCCGCGGCGTGATACTTTTGGCGGCTGCGCTCTCAAATCTCTCTGTCGCATCATATAGCCCCGTCACGATAAAACAAACAATCTGTGGCTCAGGAAGTGCCAAAAAAGCACAAATTGGAAAAATGGTGCAACGAATTTTTTCATTACAAAGCATTCCCACACCTGATGACACGTGCGATGCGTTAGCAATTGCTGCCACGCACGCCTTTTCGTATAAACTCAAAAACCAAATGCAAAACGCATATACCCTTCTTACCTGAGTTTGTCACGCCAAAGGCGGGGCTAACTCGGTTTAGAAGGAGTTATGCGCGGAACCCTGCCTCGCCGGCAGGCAGGAATTCCGATTGTGAAGGGTATACAAATCTGCTAAGCTCGGTCTATCATGATCGCACAACTTAAAGGAACCATCATTTCCAATACATCAAATCCCATTGTGATTGACGTTTCTGGTGTCGGATACGGTGTTTACATGCCGCAATCAATGGCGGCAAACTTGAAGCTCGGTACTGTTTCCACAATATTTATCCATACCCACGTCAGAGAAGATGCACTTCAATTATTTGGATTTTTAACGCGAGACGATCAACGAATTTTTGAACTCCTTGTAACTGTCTCAGGAGTTGGACCCAAAACCGCACTCACCGTCATGGATCGGGGGGCTAAAGCAGTACAAAAAGCTATTATATCTCATGACGTTTCATTTTTTACCTCTGTTCCCCGATTAGGTACAAAAA
>CAYIXE010000001.1:80885-84510 GCA_964367095.1 uncultured Gammaproteobacteria bacterium
ATTATATCTCATGACGTTTCATTTTTTACCTCTGTTCCCCGATTAGGTACAAAAAATGCTCAGAAAATTATCATCGAACTCAAAAATAAACTCGGCAGCACTGCTGACTTTGACCTTTCAAACGATGTTGGTGAAACAACCTCGCTCATTGATGCATTAAAATCTATGGGGTTTGAATCTAAAAATATTCGTGATGTCATTGGTCAATTGCCGGCAGATGCATCTATTGAAGAAAAAATAAAACAGGCAATACGAATTTTAGGATCTACGAAATAATATGAAAAAACCATTGATAACAGCAGAAGCACCCCTTACACCAGAAGAACAAAAACTTTTTGTCTCACTTCGCGCATCTTCGTGGAATGAGTTTGCCGGCCAAGAAAACGTGAAGCGCACGCTCTCTATAGCAATCGCTGCGACGAAAAAACGCAAACAGGCGTTGGAGCATATCCTCCTTTATGGCCCGCCCGGATTGGGAAAAACAACTCTTGCCCATATCATCGGGAAAGAACTTGGTGTAAACGTACGGGTGACGTCGGGTCCTGCCATAGAGCGCTCCGGAGATCTAGCGGCAATATTAACCAACCTTGAACCCCATGACATCCTCTTTATCGATGAAATTCATCGGTTAAACAAAGTAGTGGAGGAAATGCTCTACCCTGCTATGGAAGATTATTGCCTCGACATTATTATCGGCAAAGGACCGTCTGCCAGAACGGTTCGCCTTGACCTCCCGCAATTTACCATCATCGGCGCGACTACGAGAGTGGGTTTAATTTCTTCACCCATGCGTGATCGATTTGGACTCGTCACAAGACTTTCTTACTATCAACCGTTTGAAATGGAAACAATACTTGAGCGGGCTGCAAAAAAACTCGAGATAACTCTTGAACCGTCTGCTAAAAAGGAACTGGCAAAAAGAAGTCGAGGAACGCCTCGTATAGGCTTGAGACTCTTAAAGCGCGTAAGAGACGTCGCAGAGATTGAGGGAGAAGGCATCATCTCCGAAGAAATACTTCATAAATCCCTTGCTTTGTTTGAAGTCGATAGCATGGGACTTGATAGCTCGGACCGGCGTTTACTAACGCTTCTTATCGACAAATATGATGGAGGCCCAGTTGGTATAGAAACGATTGCCGCAGCGCTCTCAGAAGACACAGGAACGGTTGAAGACGTCCTCGAGCCGTACATGATGCAGATAGGATTCTTAAAACGCACTCCACGCGGAAGAATGGTCACTGCAGGAGCTTTTACCCATCTCAACAAAACCCCCTCCAAAAAACAGCAAGAAAATTTGTTCTAATCCGATTGTAGTAAATTACTAGTTTACTAGTGCCGAGACTAAACCGAAGACCAGTCCTGTTGATTTTCAAACAGGGCGTCATGAAATTCCCAGAACTTACCCTGATCGCGTGCGCACTCTATAGCTTCTGAAGCCTTTTGTGCGCGTGGATGAATACTTATAAGTGGGAAATGTTTTAATACCAATTGCACTTTGCCGTCATAATCCTTCATGAGTTGGGTGATGGTAGGATATACACGGGCACAAAATGGACATTGGAAATCAGTATACTCCACAAAAGTAATCTTGGCGTCTTTAGGACCCTTTGTTTGAGCGTTTCCTACATCTACATTTTTGCGTTCAATTGCCTTGTCTGCTGTACCATTTATCTCTTCATCAAATACCTTTTTAAATTCCTCGAAGGGCAAAGCGCCTGAAATAAATCTGCCGTTTACAAAAAACGCGGGCGTCCCATTGACACCAAGCGTCGCTCCCTGTTTTGCATCCGCATCAACGATAGACTTTTTTTCTCCATCATTCATACATTTAACAATCTTATTGCCGTCGGCCTTTGCAATTTTTGCCATCGCTTTCATCGCATCATCAAATGTCTTATATTTTGATTTCGGCACGCCAGCTGCTTGTCCCGCACCTACACCAGCAGGTGTCCCGCCGCCGCTTTGCAAATACGAAACCTTGGTATATAACGATCCGATCAAAAACGATGCAATCACTAAAAGCCCTACAAGAATCATCTGAGGCTTTGACATAGAGCCGACTGACTGTACGGGAAGAGTTTGTGAATATGGTTGAGGAAAAACTTCTCTACTTTGCTTTCGTTTGGCTGATGGTTTTTGTTTCATATAGAAATTATTATAAAAAAGAACCACATAAATTACAAGGTGCTAAATATGACATAATAAAATGGAAATTCTATGACAATCATTGTTATAATAAAGTAATGAAAATTATTCGCAAATTTTGGTACATCCTTGCTATCGTAGTCATTCTCGGCATACTTTTTCTTCCTCGCATGGTAATAGGTACGACAAAGTCCCCCAAAAAACAACAGTACACTACGGTCAAACGTCATGATGTGAAAGAAACACTAACCCTATCAGGAAAAATCGATGCGATGGAAAAAGCAACGCTTAAATTTCAAACATCAGGAAAACTCTCATGGGTGGGAGTAAAAGAGGGCGACAAAGTCAGCAAATATCAAGCACTCGCATCTCTGGATCAACGAGATGTGAAAAAAACTTTAGAAAAAAAACTAAATTCTTATATGACAGATCGCTGGAACTTTGACCAAACACAGGATGATTATGAAGGGAAAATTATAAGTGACGCGTTCAAAAGAATTATAGACAAAACACAATTTACTCTCAACAACTCCGTGTTGGATGTAGAGATTTCAAACCTCGCAATAGAATATGCCACACTCATCACACCTATTGAGGGTATCGTCACAAAGATCGATGCCAAAAATGCAGGGGTAAACATTACTCCTGCAACTGCCGAATTTGAAGTAATCAACCCAAACTCTCTCTACCTATCAGTAACAGCAGACCAAGGGGAGGTTACTAAAATTGCGCAGGGTTTGTCGGGCGACATTACGTTTGACGCATTTACGCAAATGCGCTATGTAGGTACTATTTCAGCAATCGGCTTTACTCCCAAATCAGGTGAAAGCAGCACGGTATATGAAGTAAAGGTCACACTGGCAAACCCCACTGATACAACGTTTCGCATAGGCATGACCGCTGATGCGATCTTTACGACCAGATCCGCAAAAGACGTACTTTCCGTACCCTCATCCGCGATAACTACCAAAAATGGCAAATCCTATGTCCAGAAACTCGTCCGTGATAAACCTGTACAAACATTGGTAACCCTCGGCGAGGAATACGATAGCGACAGGATAATTCTGTCAGGTTTGTCTGAAGGTGACGTTATCAATGATTAAACTTTCCCACGTTTCCAAAAAATATTCTATAGATGGTGAGACCATCTTCACCGCTCTTGATGATGTTTCCGTCACAATTCGAGATGGAGAATTCGTCAGTATCATAGGTCCATCAGGAAGCGGCAAATCAACACTCATGCATATCATCGGACTTCTTGATACACCAAGCTCTGGAGATATCCTTATCAATGATCAAAATATCGCATCTCTCACCGACAATGAACTTTCTCATCTACGACAAGTGATGGTAGGATTTGTCTTCCAACAATTTAACCTCATAAACAAACTCACTATACTTGAAAACGTCGTGATGCCTACCATTTATTCACACATACCACTCACCTTCAACCCAAAAATGCGTGGCATGGAACTTCTCA
>CAYIXE010000002.1:0-51698 GCA_964367095.1 uncultured Gammaproteobacteria bacterium
CCCGTCAACCCTTGCGAAAGTGACACCCCTCCGCCACACTCTTTTTGAAGCGCTTCCAACTCCGCCTTTTTCTGTATTTCTGCGCCTTGAGGAATCTCTACGCCAAATATTGCACGCATGATTCGCCCTGCAAATGCACGAGTCTTTATAAGCGCACCCTCAAAAGATATTTGGTTTTGCGTTGCATTCTCCCTTGTCCTAATCTGATCAAAACCAAAGCGACTATTTGATTCAGAAAGCCCAAATGGCCCATTGAGAATAGAATTTTGTTGATCTATGTTTTTTCCCCAATTTCCAAAAACTTCATCAGTCGTAAGATGGAAATATCCTATGATTTGCGAAGCATCATATCCTCGTAATTGCGCAAACGGAATAATAAGTTCAGAAAAATTTCCGTTTGCGCTCATACGATACAGTGCCAATTTTCCCCCTTCTGTATCCCAATCAAATAGCTTTGCTTCTTTGAGTGTCTGTAATATAAATATCAACCCTTGAGCTCCTTTCCAATAAAATATTTCCTCAAATTTCTTCGTTGACAATCCAACCTTATCAGCAATCAAATACTGCAAAGTAGTAACCACGAGCTCTTGAGATTCGTCATGATTGACACGTGCAGTTCTATTTCCTATAAGAAATATGTGTAATTTTTCATGAAGCATTTCGACAGCCGCCCATACAGGATCATCAATTATACTTTGTGCGATAATAAGCCCTCCGCCTGTAGCGCTCCCCCGCGCTCCCACTGGTAATGATCGAACAATCGTTATGTCGTTTACTGGATCTGAAGGATAATCAATCGCATACTGATATCCAGGCAACAACTGATACATCAATGATGCAAGTGTAGAAACAAATTGAGCGGGCAGACCACTTTTCTGCACCTCTTTTGAAATAATCGCACCTATGACTCGTTTTTTTTCTGCAACAGTGCCAAATGGGAAATTAAATTGTACTTGAGATGAAACGAAATCCGGTATAGTCGTGAATTGATCACGTTCCACGACAGCTTGTTCTCTATTAAATGCATCACTTGCGGCAATCGCGCTTTCTTCATGAACAGGCATATAATCTCCAAGATCAGCGCCTTTTTGAAAAGATTCCCAAATATCTTTTTGTTTGGTATCCAATGCTAATATGTCTCTCACTACGTGGCGCGCTATCCGTTTTCGTTCATAAATGCTCAAGTTTTCGTATACGTTAAGCTCGTTCATTATTTGATCCTGAAGTGACGCATCAATCTGAATGAAACTCCCTTCAGCTCGTTGAATTCGATCTATCAATATCTTTGTAGATTTGGGTATTTCATCGCGTATTGCTAATCGAACTTGCTGTCCAACCCACTGTTTCCTCACCCCTTGCCATAATTCACCCATCCTCTCCCAAAACTGCATCTGGATCGGTTCGGCAAAATGCGGTATCCCCTGATCTCCCCACCATTTTTTCACTTTACCCGCCGTAACCTTGGCGAAGGCTTGGGCTCTTGTCGTTTTCTCCATCCACAAAAGTGCCCACGGATATCGATCAAGATTTAGATTTTTAATTACTCTCCCAAATGCGGTACAGCCAGAAGTTGCTCCTAAAACATCTCCGTCTTGAGAAAAATCAGCAGCATACACGCGTGGTATACTAAAAAGTGGTGTGGGCCTACTCAAGTGAGGCGACCAGTCTGTCAAACCGGTGCGCGGGGGTGCAATTCCCCCTAGGTCCACACTACTACCCACACTACTACGTACTATATTGACATCTATAGCATTAGATGCTATATTTGCTGTTGACAGACTGGTTGCAACCTCATTTGAGGGTAGCACCGTCAAAGAACTTCCGAAAGGAAGTTTTTTGTTGGAATTTTGCTGCGAAAGTGACACCCCTCCCCCGCACTCTTTTTGAAGCGCTTCCAACTCCGCCTTTTTCTGTATTTCTTTCTCATTCATCGTCGTAGGTGCGCCAAATATCGCGCGCATGACCGAATCGACAAATGCACGAATTGGAATTGATTGAGATTTTGTCTGTATTAAAGATTCTGGAGAAAGGGTTTTTTGTATGCGTTCTTTGAGGATTTTTTCCACCACCGAAGAAATGAGGTCAACGGACTCTTGGTCGTTTAACTGCGGTCCCGCACGGTTGGATTCGGCCATGCGTTTATATGCATCCTCAACAATTGGCGCCAACGCTGCCCGCAGCTCATCCACAGAAAGTGTCGGGTTGAGACGCACGTATGCTGGATTGTTGCGCACGGCTTTCGTAATTTGCTGGGTTAATTGTTGCAGTTCGGATCTCCCGCCTACAGAAAGTTTTAACGCTGGCAACTCTCCATCTGATTCATATTCAAGCGAGTCGGAATGCACATCCAAATAATTCACGCGAACCTCCATATTTTTTTGAAGCTCAAACGCTCCTGTAACTCTTTTCCATTTCCCTTCCGGCGTCAAAATTTCTATGAGGTCAGTGCCGTGACGCATGGTGAGTCCGGAAAATTCAACCGTCATGCCGGGGGTTACGGTAATTTTGTCCGTTCCCTGGTATATTCCCTCATCACCAAACATGGCGCTGCTTCTGGCAAATTCTTTAAATACTTTCCATCCTCCAAACACATCGACTACCTCATTTACATCTCCAAGGATTGCCTGTTCCCAAAGTTGTTTTCCTTTTTCGGGCCCCACTCGTCTGATCAGCTCAGGGTAAAACACATCCTGCATTAACCGAGCCGCATCCGCATAATCAGAAGATGCTGTTTGCGATAGTGCATCTTCAAAACTCATGTTCCCGTACCTTACCATTGCTTCTGTATGAGCAAGCGTCGTAAAGCCTTCTACTACATTAGTAGCTAGACGAGGAGTAAAAATCGGAGGGAAACCCAATCCTATATTATGAACACTGTCACGCCGAACTAAATGCCAGTATTCATGAATGGCTATAGCAAGAGCGAGGGTAGACTGTTCTTTTGATTGAAGTATCTCTGCAGCCATCCAGTTCGCTCGTGCTTGACCTAAAGACCGCCCCAAACCATTTTCTTCCTTATAACGAATAAATATATACGGTCTTTTTGTGATTGTTTCGAGCAATCGATTTTTTTGTTCCTGCTCGCTTTCCAGATTAGCACCGGTGAGGTTTGACCCTGGATATCCAACCTTCATTCGTTCTTGAACCTCATTTATAACAACGGATCGTGCCTTCGCATTAATGTCAAGGAAGCTTTGAAGATCAAATCCATAAAACGCTGCGGCAATTTCCGGGCGCTCCACAAAAACCAAACCATACAGTGCGTAGGCAAAGCGAAAATTTTCATCATTACGCTCTCCAAACGCATGCCCATCGAGAAGAAATTCATCCTGTATCACTTCCCAATCCTGTTGCGCTTGCAGAGCTCCGAGCGCCTGACTTTTTTTCTCGTCGGGAAGAAGCGCCCCGAAATCAAGCGCCCGCTGTGCGCGCTCTGTATACGCATTAAGGGTTTTTGCGTCGATAAACTTGGCTAAATCCCGCTGCACATCCAGAAGTTGATGTTCCTGCGCAATTTGTTTTCGTATATCATCCCATTGTTTGGCTGTGCCAAAAAGCACGCGGGAAGCATCCTGCAGTTTTACCCAAAGTGGCGCTCGCTTACCGCGAGAAGATACCAGATCATGCGAGCGAACGCCTTTGGGCACAATGAGGGTATGTTCCGGTATTGCTAAACCAGCATACATCAATGCAGATTCTTCATTAGAAAGTGAAACAAACCTTCCGTCCGGCAACCATAATTCATAATCCTTATTCACATAGGCACCATTGCCAATAAAGACATCGGGTAATTGTTGATAATACCGCTCATACCAGATCCGAGTGTCGGGAATAATTTTTATTATTTTCCCATCAATGCGAAGCGTGTGATTGAGTACTATGTCAATCGGTTGTGACATATCTACCTCCACCCACCCGTCTCCATTTTTTTCCTCGACCGTACTTTGTGGGTGTATGATGACAGAGCCGTTATCAGAAATAATCTCTGGGGTTAACCACGGCAGGGCGCGAGCGCTCATTGTAGGAATCTCAGGATAATCTGGAATCCGGTAGGAATCCGGATGGGGCAAAGAAAATGAAGTGATAGCTAACCATAACCGCCATTCCTGATTAAGAGCACGTGATTGTAGTTCTTGAAATAACACCGCCGGGATCTTTCGCCACATGCGCCGCTCCACAAACGCTTTTTTCGTAAATAGATCTTGCCAAATACTCGATTCTTCGTTTCCTGCAAGCCAATCTCTCGCCTCTGGTGCAACCGGGATGTGTGTTCCGTCTTTGGCGAGAATGTATCGGTAAGTTCTGTTGGCAAAACCAAGAAGCTCGCTGATTTCTTTGGATTCATATTTCTTTACTGTCAGAGGTAAAACACGCGACCGTGAGAAATCTTCGATTCGATTGTATACCTTCCCCTCAGCCTCGCGAGGATCAAACCGTACATCGGATTGGGATATCCAATATCGAAAAATATCTCTCCGCAGCAAATCAAAGATAGACCGCTCATACAATCCAAGCTCAAGAAAGGTATCGGAAATATCGATATCTTTGACCACAAACGTATCAGGAAATTTTTCTATAAACTCGTTGAATTCTTGTGGATAAAATTCTTTCTGTTCCCCTAATTCAGTCCGAATGGACCCAATGCTTCTGCCGTTTATGTGCAATGAGTAAAAACGTGGATCGTCAGTTTTCACCAGATCTGCTTTTGGAGACGTTATGCTTGAAACCAGCCAGCGAGTAAAACTTATCGTTTCTCGCAAAGTATGAGCGTTGCGAAAATCGCGCATGAGACCAAAAAATGCGCGCGTTGCCTCGGGGCGACTGAGTAATTTCATATACTCGGCAGCGTAAGCGATTCTTTTTTGTAATTTAGGTTGAAGGGATTGCGATATATTTTGCTCAAGTGAAACTGGCACCAGATTCAAATTACTTGGAAACAAAAATGAAAATGCTTTTCGAAATTGTTGTTCTGCACGCACTGATTTCTGCATCCACAAAAGGGCCCACGGATAGGGATTGAGATTAACATTTTTAATCACTCGTCCAAACGATGTACAACCAGAAGCAGTTGGGGCGTTTGAATTTGCTGCGTATGCTTTCTTTACAAATCCATCAAGAGACAATAAATCACGTGATATACTATTTATTGGTGTGGGGGTACTCGAGTGGGAAATCTGTGTTATAGTAGCACTTGGATGATAAGCCAGATTTGACTCTACTCTTGTAGAATCTCCAAAGTCCCCGCGAGGGGATTTTTTGGTGGCTATCCTATCGTTTGACAGGTTATTTTTCTCTGTGATAGAGTTTGTTTGCATGAATCTGTCTGGCATCATATACGTTTGGAAAGAACCAGTACTTACATCAAACCAATTCGATCGACTTTCCAATATTTGTGACAATGCAGGCCAAGTATTTTTGGGTGTGATGGTACTATCACCATTCTTATCAACCAGCGTTGACAACACATATTGGTTTATAGTACCGTTGGGGGTAGGAATAAGCGTATTTCTTTTTATTGCAGCATTACTGTTTGCAAGAAAGGTAAATTCACTATGAACTTTCCAACCGTCTATATTCTCGCTATCATTGCTGTTTTGCTTATGTTGATCGTAGCTCTGCTCATGGCTGCTCCTGGCCCCAAGCGCGATCGAGCTGGTAGGAAATAACGCCACATTCCTACACTCCCTCTGCAACGCTTCCAACTCCGCCTTTTTCTGTATTTCTGCGCCTTGAGGAATCTCTACGCCAAATATTGCACGCATGATTCGCCCTGCAAATGCACGAACGAAAACTTGTGCATATTGCCACGAAGACTGATGAATATCTTGAGATATTTTGTTGTTAGGATTTGGAAGATTGGGTTTTTGCCACAGAGAGCGTGTTGTGTTCATTAGCTGCGCCCATTTTCCTGACGTGTTTTGTATGGATGGATGAACCGCAGAACTTGTATCGTTTTGTCGAATCACACCAAGCATACGACCAGTAAAAATATTCGGACTCGAACGATCATGTATGATGCGTAATGATGTGGCTTCTGCGGATAACGCGTCTTGCGAATGTGTGGGAATTTTCATCGTTGCAAAAAATCCATCCGGCGATAGCTTTGAGAGAACGTCCTCATTAAAGACTATAGCCGTTCTATCATCTAAATATGGATAAAATGCAGCACTGTAAACAAAGTCTACGGTATCAACACCATGTGCCGAAAGCACGGTCGCCAGACGCTGTTTTGGTGAGTAGGTAAATGCCATATGTATTCCATGAAATGCTTGATCTGCGCCCCCAATCTCCCAATGGATTTTTCCAAAATTCTCATCCTTGTATGCGTCAGTAATTCCAATATACCGAATTGATATATTATTTTGCTTCATCAAGTGTAATAACGCTGCCATTTTATCTGCGCGCTCTGTATTGCCAACCATCTCATCTATTTCACCTCTAGACGCCACCAGTAAATTATTTAATGACTTACCAAAATTTCCCACTCCCGCCCCAGGATCGAAAATGGTTATGACGTGTTCATTCTTTGCTATTTTCTGCTCAACGATTCTTTGAAGCACATCGCCGATATATAACCCGGTATCTTCATGAAAAGTGACATCATATCCATAATATGAACGGGTTGTATATTCATCCTTTTTCATCTCCTCCCAAGACAAACAATATCGGCATTTTGTTTCCGTTTGGGAAGATAACGATGCTATCATGTATGCTAGCGGTATAGCCTCACCTACAAACGGATCAAAAACAATAATTTGATCAGTTGGTATATGTAATTCAAACGCAACAAGGAGCAAACCTATTGATCTGGTAAATTTTTGACCTCTCGGAATCGTGATATATTGTCCATCAATACGATTTACATAAATCGGCATTTTTCGTATGACTGCTAACAACGCTAATCTAGTATCCTCATCTCCATGTTCAAGACGGTATGCCTGCCAACTTTTCCATTCTGCATTATTATCCTGCGGTATATCATCCATGACTCCCTTTTCATACAACGATTGCACGTCTGAAGAAAATCCAGAAATATTTGTTTGAATCGGAATAATCTGTGGCGTCGGCAGCGGAACTTTCTTTTCTTCCTTTTGTTCTTCAGATGGTGTCCTACTCTGCTGAAATATATTCATCCGATTAAATAATGATCGGATAGAATCTATTGCTCTCTGCCACCATGGCAATGCTATTTGCGTTGAACGTTGAGGAACGAGCGATTGAAGTATGTTCTGTAGCTGTTCTTTCAGTACAAGCCCAATGCTAGGATTACCCAATATATTTTTAAACACATTTATCGGCCGCTGCCAAAGGTAGAAGCGGGTAAAAAATGCTGCAGCTCGAAGTGACGGCACCGTAACGGTTTGTGACACTGCGCACCCAAAAGATCCGACTACATCCATAACCCCCAAGACCTGCCCTATCCCCTTTACGCTCCTTGTTGTTGCATCGGCATACATTCTCGGCCTTCCTGGAATAAATCCTGTACCACAACGTTTTTCTAAATCATCTGCAGCTACATCCAGATTGTTCGCTGCAGATTCACCTAAAGGTCTTAAAGCAGACTCAATCGCACTTAATTCATGAAGCCTTGATTGTTCTAAAGTATATTTTCCATGGCGAATCTTTGACATTGCTCGTATCGCTTTTGCTTTGTCCTCAGCCTCAGACAACGATATTGAAGGAAATGGGGGTTGTAGATTTGTTTGTGAATAGTCAATGTATGTAAATTCATACGGTGCCGAACGGTATTTCTTTAAAACGCCAAGCAGTTCTGGCATACCATACAAATTTAAAACATTATTATATGATCCTCCGTACCCAGGATGTTCCTGCGATGGCATATCTTTTAATCTCTTAATATTGGCTATCAGAGATCTTTGCACTTCATCAGCATTTTTTTGAATTATTTCCACATCCTTTTTCATATCAAATACGCCGTTAGACGTTTGACTATACAACTTATAATCCACTGCTACATTAAATAAGTCGTATAACCTTGTGCGGAATGACCACAATACTTGTGTACGTGCATCGAGCATTGCTCGCTGCTCGTTATACTGCTCAAGGAGTGAAGCTGGTAAAGAATATTGAGAATTTAACCGAGGGCGCATGCTTGTTACAGACCAAGTTTTTATTTTTTTCATGTCATTACGAAATAACCTCCTTTGTATCGCTACCATGAAATCCTCTGACGATCTACCATTTCCATCAGGCTTTATATGAAGCATGTCAGCGATCGATGAAACCATAAGTGAAAACTGAATGATATCATCATCACTAAAGTGTTCACCCTGATCAGATCGCTCAAATACTGCATCGATGGTCTGAAAGAGAGCGCTTGCGGCAGCGGGTACGATTTCTGCAGGGACCGTAAAAATGTATGGTTGATTATCAGGACTCAGGCGCACAGCATTTGAAATATCCCATTTCCGAACTGATCCATATCTAAACGCACCACCATCTGTCCCATCAGGTGCAAACCAATAATTAAACAATGCGACCGAGTCAAGAGAATATACGTTCTGTTCAGATGTGTCTGAATACGCAATCAAACGCTCAAGCGCAGTAGAGCCAGAATGCAATGTGGCGATAGTTTGAAATATAGTTTCACTGTCCAGATTATCAAAGGCACCAGCATCTATCGCTCGACGAATTGCATTAGTTCTATCCATAACAAATTTTACATGCCAGCGCTCAATATTTTTTGGATTATCTGCAGCAGCAAACTCTGGATAGTCTGTAGTCAAAATATCTGACAACACTCTGCCCTTCTCTGCGTTGACATCTACCGAAACAGGCAACAACTTCTCAAGCTCAAACAATTGTGCGCTCCCTTCGCCTATCCTCGGCGTCGGCAGCGGAACTTTCTTTTCTTCCTTTTGTTCTTCAGATGGTGTCCTACTCTGCTGAAATATATTCATCCGATTAAATAATGATCGGATAGAATCTATTGCTCTCTGCCACCAGCGTGACGGAATTTGCTTTGAATTTTGAGAAACGAGTGATTGGAGTATTTTCTCTATCTGTTCTTTCAATACGGGGCGATTTTCTTGAAGCAAGAAGTCGAAGAATTGTGCACGTTTCGCGCTATCTGGTATCCGCTCAATAAGTACCTGAGACTTTCGTAACACTTCGATAATCAGCGGTTCTATGGCGTTGATTAAATTCTCTCCCGTTAGTGTCGGATCTTCTGCCAGTGCTTTGAAATGGGCTGTATTCACAATCCTCGCCGTCACAAGGGATTGGATCTGTGAAGAAAGATCAAAACTTTCTGTATCATCCTCCTTTTGACCCTGAGTCTCTGCCACATACTCGCGTGCGGCAAGTAAAGTCTGCTTAGCTTCGTCCCTCAAATCTTCATCCACAAGTCGCCAAGGCTCTCTATACAACTCCTCATCAGCCACCCTTATAACCCGCACAGGCATTAACCCTACTCCTGAAGCTTTTGCCGCCACTAATCTATGAAGTCCACCTGTTCCAGCCCCAATATACACATCACCTCCAAGGTCAAGCACCATCACTGGCGAACCAAAATCGTTGTCAGCTGGGAAATACGTAAAATTACCATCTCGAAATTTTTCAACCATTGCCAAAAACTCAGACTCCGGTCTACCCCATAATCCAGAACCAGTTCTCCGTACTTGAGACCAATCATTTCGTAGATCTGCATCGAAAACCTGCCAAAGGGGTATGGTTATATTTTCCGAAACTACCTTGTCAAGAACAGAATCGCTCTCAGTGACAATAGGAACTTGATAATATTCATACAGACTAAAACGAGATTGATTAACCAAATAACTAAGAATAACTGGTAATTGACTTTCCTCAATCGGCCCGCTATTTGGCACCTGCCAAGGTTGTAAAGTATTTGAAACATCAGGCTCCGGCAGATTATTTTGCACCAACCCTTGCGTCAGCAGAGGTGCTTTTAGCTCATCATCCTTTTTGTCTTCAACCTGTTCCACCTGACGCACAAACAAGCTCTTTACCCTCTCCCACGCTTTGACCGCTGAAGTTTTAACAAAGGCTTGGGCTCGTTTACCCTGATCCGCGAAGAGCTGCCACCACGAAGGCTGAGAAAATTGTTGCTGGTTTAAAAAAATAATCTGTAACTGGGCTTCCTTATTTCCGTAAACTTGTCTACGTAATGTTTCTTTTTGCTTTAATTCCTCCTGATCAATCGTGTTAAGCCGTTTTTCTAAATCATCCAACGCTTGATTTTCTGAGTTATATTCAGACGGATTCCAGGTTAGAAGTGATTCGGGAGTCAGCAAAGGGTCAATAAATAACAATTCGATAACGTGTTCTTTTATAAAACGGATTTCCAAAAAGTTGACAACTTCGTCAGACGCATTTACATTTAAATTCCCACCTCCAAAATCCGTTACTCCGAGATGAATATTTTTTTCAGAATCCAAATACACTAATAAATTGTCTAGCTTCCAATCTCCATGAGATATCATGCGTGCATGATAATCTCTCGCATACGAAATTAGCTGTT
The DNA here is from genome assembly GCA_964367095.1 of uncultured Gammaproteobacteria bacterium. GTDB lineage: Bacteria > Patescibacteriota > Microgenomatia > UBA10105 > UBA927 > UBA927. Next base: position 10,502 of record CAYIXE010000002.1, read on the forward strand.
TAATAAGCTCAATCTTCTGTTGTGTCGTCAAAAGCGATTTTATTTGCGGACTATTCAAATTCTCACCTGGAACAACGGTCATCGCAAAATTATACGCACTCTGAGGATATCCCCCAATCTGATCACCAATAAACTGTGGAACATTCTGAGCCCCGTTTAAGCGTTTCAGGATTTCCACTTCATTACGGAGATTTGTTACGTGCCTCTCTTGTTCAGCTACTGAAAGCACTCGACCGTAAAAGGAATATGAACCCTTCACCACGACAACTCTTCCATCGGAAAACGATCCTTTCACCGTTAAATATCTTGATGGATTAAGTTCCTGATATCCTGGCAACAATCGAAGCTGCAGTGATTGATCTATAGGTCCTGGCGTTGCCAACGGAATTTTTTTCTCCTCATCTAGCTGATTTTGTGTTTGCTGTACTGGCCCTACAAACCATTTTTTCACTGTATTCCACGCTCGTTGCCACCAGGGAAACTGTGGAGATTGTATTTGAGTATATCTATATACAAATCCTCCAATCATCTTCTGCCACTCACCCGCAGTAGCGACATCTTCGTCTGTTATAAATTCTCCGTTTGTATATTCAACTTTTCCCAACGCACTCATTTCATCTTCCGTTACCCCCAACTCCGTAAGGCGTATGCGTCCGCGCTTCTCCAGAACCTCATCTGTAGATAAATAGCGGCGTAACCAATCCCAATGATGCACAGGCAAACCTTGCTGTGGCGTGCCATTTATAAAGAAATGAGTATCTATTGATTTCAGCGTGTCGACGTTGACTGCCGTTGCCAAACGCCCAAGTGCTGCGCCAATGAGGGCCATATTTTTAACGAGGTCATCCGCTATATTTTCTGTTTTCACAAACTCTACATCAGTAATCCCAAATGCCGGGTGAGAGTAGTAAAGAGTGTTCTCAATCTGAAGTTCTGCCAACGCCAGATCCAACGCTTTTCGAAACGCTTTCTCATCAACCTTCATACCAGCGGGTAAAAGAATCGCAAAGTCGTTGGCGGATTTGTGGAATACATCAATTTTATGCACACCAAGGATCTCAAAAACGTGTTTCATGACGGGTTCAAACTGCTCTTGGATCATGTAATCCCCCGCCTGCTCACCGACAATTCCAGGATAATCACTCACGACATGTTTCAGACTCCCCGCAAAGCTTACTTGGAAAATCCGCGCCTTACCAATCTGGGAAACAGCGCGGACAAAGTCTTTTAATCTCCGAAATACACGCAAAGAAGCATTCTGGTCTTTTTCTTTAAACGCTTTTTCCAAATCCTCTGCCTTTTTCTCTAATACATCATCTACTAAGACCGTGGTCGTCAACTGTGTCAAAAATGATCGAAAGTCAACGTGATCTTTTACCTGCGAGTCCCCCATTGTTTCTATCACCTGAAGAAGGGTTTCAAGATACGGATGGGTCTGACGTAATTCTTTAAGATTATCTTCATAAACGATCTTGCCCTGCACTGCTTCTGTAAGACTCACTACATCGGCTCGCGCATACTCTTCAAGTGTCAATTTTTCTTCCGATGGATGCACGCCTATACCGTGATAGACAATCCCTGACCCCTCTTTATAAAACATCTTGTGACTCTCAAGTGTTTCGGAAAAAAGTTTAAGGAATTTTTCCTTATTTTCTATCGATACATCACCACTGACAAAGATTGCATACTTATCTCCTGTTTCCCGAATAAATCCAAACGATTCATTGGTATCGCCAAACTTTGTGCGGGTTTCTTCAAACGCTTGCACGATTTCCTTTAAAAGATGGTCACCCAATAATTTCTGCGTCGCTTCATCAGAAAGTACATGATTTGCTCCAAATAAATTTTTAATGTCGTACACTTTGGCAATCGTTTTCCCTAATTTCGCTAAAAGGGGCCATGCCACTGAGCTCCACACCTGCTGAGGGGCGTTGCCCGAAGCATTTACCGATGCCAACCACTCTGGTGTTACCTTTAATCGCTCAGACTCCGGAAACATTTCGAGTGTAAGAGGTGTCAATGACTTCTGATGCAAATCATCATAAAAGTAATCGGTAAATTCAGAGAGCACTTCTGGATTTGTTGAAAGCATTGTGTGAAGTTGTTGAGCAAGAATAATGTCATTTGGCTTACCGATAAACGACAAAAACGACTGGAGAATTGTGGTCTCTATCGCTTCGCGTTGCTTTACGCGGAGAGTATCGTTTTCAGATTTTGGTGGAAACCTGCCTGTTTCTTCTTGTATAGGTGGTGGCGGTGGCGTCAAAAAGCTGGGGAAGAATCTGCCAATGATAGTTCGGATTGGCTTCGCCCAACCAGTGTTTACAGGCAAAATGGCGTTGAGGAATCGAACCGTCCGTATTTTTAGGCTATCACCCACAACGATCAGCTTTAGCAAAGAAGGCATTTCAGATTCAAATCTACGAGGGGTATCTGTTCCATCATTACCTACAATCGTAATTACTTGTGATATTATTTTTGATCGTTCCACTTCTTCTAGATCTATAAACCGAATAATTTCCACAAACTCACGTATTCCTTCTTGCAAATTACCACTTCCCAACGTCACTAGTAAGGATTCCACATCGCCATTTATCGCATGAAACAATATTTTTCTTGCTTCACTTGACCCACGTATATCCCCAAGATTTTTTTCCAATGCCTCAGAAACCTTGTTATATGTAGGATAGCTACCCTCTGATGTTACGTGTGCTTCCCAACCCTGTGTTCGTGCAAACTCACGTTGACCATATATGGACAGCGCTTCCGCCAACACATGAGCAATTTGTTTTGTTATTATCCCTTGATCAGTAATATATTTAATAGGTTTATGAGTGTTTATGTGGACGAACTCATGAAACAATGCATCAAATATCCTGTTAGGATCAACCCGATATATCCTACTAAGAAAACTTTCAGATAGGAAAATTTTTCTATACGCATCCATATAAACTAAAACCGTCAAATCACCAGGATACGCCTGAATTTGTTCTTGTTCTAATCGACCCATACCCATCGCCGTGACCCTTTCGTTAAACGCACTCAAAACTCGAGTAAGTTGTCTATCTGTCGATTCATCCATATACCCTATGGAGAATATATATTCAAAAAAATTCATATGTTCATTATTTGCTCGCACCATCTCCGAGACTCTAGATAAATAAAATAAATAGAGACGGCTCATTAGTCTTAGAGTGATAGTACTCCAATAATTCTGCATACTTTGCTTAATACTCTTTCGAGGAGTAGATTGAGATACTTGAGGCTCGATAACTTCTCGAATACGCGCCAGTAATTCAGTAAGATCTTTTTGCAACGTGTCAAGTTCTGCCTTAGCTACTCTAGTCTGTGCTTCATATCCTTTGGTAATTTCTGCAAGGGCTGCGTCAATTGCAGCCACTGCTTCTTTCCATTGTTGTTTTGTACCGACCAATATTCCCTCAGCCGTTTCCACATTTGCATCTTCTGTTTTAACAACGATCCTGTTTTCTGCATTTTTATGCTGGGCAACAAGTGTCTTTGCATTCTGTAGCGCTGTTACATCCCCTTTCAATGCATTCTCAATCAACGCTCTCAATGATTGAGCAAATATAAGACAATTTGTGCAGCCGCCTAGAGGAGTAACTACTGCAGCAGCATTTTCTGTGGAGTCCATTACTTGCTGTATACCTGTTCGGATTAGAGACAGAGATCCCGATGGCGCAATATTTAATCCAAATCGGGTAAAAAATGGTGCCGCCCAGTTCAAAAATGGACTCTGGAGGATCGTTTCCAATGCGGGCATCCCAGCGCGGACAACGTCAGAAACATTCGTTTGTTGTCTATAATTATTTTGAATCATCCTCTCAATTCGTGTCAGTTCTCCCCACGTAAAACTCATAAACTCTCCGATAACACTTGGTGGGTTTGCAGGGATATCGCCTAATCCCCGCTGGAATATCGGCGTAGACTCAACTTCGCCGCGAATTTTTTGCACTTGTCTAAATCGGAAATCCCAATTAGAGCCAAAAAGGCGTAATCTTTGGATAATGGCTCGTGCTGATTTTCGCGCTGGCGTCAGATTGTTTTCTAAAATTTGTGTCCGTCGTTGGCCAAAGAATGCTTCATCCAATAGAACCCCATACATCTGGAAGCGAAATCCGAGTAACCCGAGTGGGGAAAATAAACTCCCTACAATAGGGGCGACAGTACTTTGCGTCAATGTTCGGAATTCAGGTTTCATCTGTACTGTTCCTGCCACCTGTTCAACAAAAGTAAATTGCATAGGATCGCTACCCTTAGCGACATAATCGATAAACGCATACCGCAGCGGAGTCTCATGTTTAAGATATTCCGGTGCCCAAACATACAGCGCGATGCTATCAGCTAAGTCTTCACTGGAGGCCCGACGAAGCGCTTCTTCATTTGCTCCATATCCTTTGTAATAATCATTTGCATACGCAGTCGGCGGCAATTCATGTAGTATTGACGGGTCATAAGAAATAGTAGCCCCGTTAACTTCAGAAAACCCCCGATAGAATATATTTTCATACGCAGACGCAAGCGGACTATCACTAAAGCTTCCGTCAGGATTTTTCTGATACCGCATCAGGTGAATAAATTCATGGGTCAATGAGGCCGCAGGAGATATATCTGATCTTCCCGTTTCGGATAAAAGCGTATACAGATGAGACTTCGGCGTCTTATATGCAGTGGTAAATTGAAGACTTGCCAACCAGGATTTTTCGCTGTTTATGAGATCATTCCCGGCTATTGCGTAGTAAGACTCGCCTCCAGGAATACTTCCCTGCTCAACTTTCGTAAGTCGAGTTTCATCGGCCTGCATAAATCGATAAAATGGCGCTAGGCCGGTAAGAGCTCTTTGGATATCGCCAAGCTCGTCACTTGTCAAAGCCAAACTTTGTTGTGAAAATCGAACGTCTATGGACTGTCCTCCCGTGTTATTGAAAACAAGATTTGGTATCGCAGTCGGTTCGATTCGATTTGTTATCGTATCTAGTGAAAAAGATGCAAGATATGCTTGTGTTTCTGAGGAAGGCTTGGCAGTGGACAGATTCCCCTGCAAATTTAGTGCCGATGATATCCAACCACTTTGAGTCAGTTCTATTATCCAACTTTCAACCAATTTATCCTCACCGGATTGATTTGGATGAACCACATCTATTAAATCAGATGGCTTTATGACTCCATGAAGATCTTTAGTAACTATTACCGGAGATTGTGTCGTAGATATTTGCCCTGCCAAGTCCTCGTACAATCTGTTTAATTCAACTACTTTTGCATCATAGGTAGCATCTGTTGACGGCAGCACAGAGGATAACACGATTTTTACATTCGGATTTTTTGATCGAAGTATTCCTATGATTGCCTGTATATTTTTAATCGTTACTTTTTCCAAATCAAAATCAGACACTATATCATTCACTCCTAATTCTAAAATCACAAGATCGGGTATATTTTGGTCTATGGTTATTTCACTTATGACTCCATTCCAACTCCATTGGCCGGCAAGCAAATCATTGAGCATTTTTTGCGTCGTATAGCCCCCATGTCCTTCCGTAGGCACAGCAGCTGTGTCCCGCGATCTTTGGCCGCCGACAAACTCTGGTTGTAAACCGAGCTTAGTCAGCTCATCAAAAAACTTCGATCCAACCGATCCACGAGATGTTATAGAATCGCCAAGAATCATAACCTTTGGTGTAGTAGAGAGTGTCGAAGCTTGGGCTGGTATCGCTTTTGAATCCGCCGCTAGCTGATCATCTCTTCTCGAAACGCTCTCAATATTTTCTGAACTAGGAGGTATTTTTGACAATTGAGTATCCAGACTTAATGACTCAAATGCCGGAATCGTAACATTTGCATATACGCGATCTGAAATGATAACCCTAACCGGTGTATAGTAATCAATGCTTTTTGCTACATCAATCGGATCATACGTCCATTCTCCCTGTAAAAATACACCAGATTGGTACCCTGGAAGAGCCACATGGCTACCAACTGGTACAAGAATTCTATTATCCCAACTGTCGTCATAATCTGCTGGAGCAAACGATACATGATGCACACTTGAGGATAATCCGATTGGAAATTGCAGTACACCATTAGCATATTCGAGGCGAGCAGAGTTAAATAACACATCATTACGAGCAATCAATTCAAACAAAAGCCCTTGATCTAACTCACCATTTGGGCCAATCCATGGAGTGTCAGTCATGAAACTATCACCCTGCTGCAATTGACTTATCGTATCCTGCAATAACCGGAGCACTGGATGAAAATTGCCTTCAGTCAAAACCCTTCCTCCCATATCAAAAGCAATCTGTCCAAGCACCTGAGCTAATCGTGCCTCTCTCCCATATGCAGTTCCTCCCAACCAACCCTCACCAGTTCGAAGCCTCACATACCAAAATACTCCTTCTCCATTAAGGTTATATGTTTTCCCTTTAACAAAGGCTTGCCTTAATCCTGTTGGCAATCCAGTTTTTTTATCATATCCAGTTGCGTATGATGTTGTTGCGATGGATGTAATATTCATACCATCAGGAAAAAGTGCGTCTATAAAACTTATAAATCCACTAAACCCGCCCATGGAGACTGAATCTATCGGCCTACCGGTAAGCCATTCGACTCGTAGTCGCGTATTTTTTAAAGGGCTACGTGGATCATCCATATCTACTCCAGGAAGCGCACGTTGCTCATCTATTGTTGTAGTTTTTGGATCATCTGGGATATTTGTCATCGATGAAGTATTAAAATAATGACCGTCGGCCATGATTAAGCTACGGTACAAGTTTGTAACCGTAATTTCTCCCGTTTGAGTATTGAGGTAGACTACTATATTTTGGTCATTTCGAGATTCATTAAATGGAGCTACTCTACCTTTTAAGTCCTTCTGGGTGGACTTTTCGTTTTCACCAGCTGAATCTTCTCCGATAATCAGAGAGGCAACAACAGGATTATTGTAAACCGCATCTTTTTCTTCTTGCGTGGGATTTTCTTTACCTAAAATTCGTAACCAAAAGGGGCTTCCTTCTTCTTGAGCAAGTTGAGCTCTATGTGTCCGTGCGTATTCATATATCGGCTTAGAAAAAAATACGACGAGTGGATTTTTTGTTTGTTTTGCTGCTTCCCAATCAGCCAGTACTTTTTCTTGATACATTTCTGCTGGTATTTTTTGAGGCGCTTCACCTACATTCTGACTAGGATTGTCATATCCAAAAGGAGGAAGTGTTTCAATCGAGTTCGTTTGCTGTGAAATAATCGGGGGCGGATTAATAACTACTTGAGTGCTTGGTCTCGCAAACAGAATAGTTGAATACAAGGACACAACTCCAACCAATGAAACTACTCCTGATATTATTGCCCCATTTACAGCAGTTCGCATAAGTCGATTTTGTTGATAAGTACGAGCGAATCCCTGCCCAACAAATTTGATTTGCCTATTAAACCGACGCACAAGTGATAATGAATCTAAAGCCTGATCATATTTCAAACGATATTCAGCATTTGAAAGCACAATGTAGGCTTCTTGAAGTTGTTTTAATTCCCTGCGTACAAGAGCACGTTGTCGCCTTTCATAAGCCCACTGCCCAAATTTACCAAATCTCTCTATAATCCTTCGACGTTGAAATTGTTGAACCTTTTTTTCATATGCTGCTTGTATTGCTTCTTTTGTAGCCTTGCGATTACGAATGCCAAGAATAGCATAATAATCCATGAATGCCTTCTCAGCTTTAACATTAGGAGACTCAACTATAATAGGCGTTATAATATTTCCGGTTTGAATTGGAGGCTCTTCAATGGCAATTATCGGATCATATATCGGTTCCTGTATGTCAGAAAGAAATACTGCAAGAAGAGCAAACGGTCGTGTAAAATCATCTAAGGCTTTCGAGTTTGTTTTGATCTGATCTATTAAAGTTTTAAGTGTGGGTTCTTTCCTGAGGATGTCCAAAAATGTATTATGGAGCGAAGCACTCGTTAGAAAATCTGATCCAACGATCTCATCGGGACCCCACGTAGTTTTTTCTAACGCCTCAATTGCAAGCTGGATTTGAGATATAAAAGTGGGCCATTGATTAACCTGCAATTTATTTAATCCATTATATAACACAGGGATAAACAACATAAAATCATCATCTGTTGCCCCTCGGCTAAGTATGAACCCTTGTAACGATACTAAATTCTGCAAAGCTTTCTCGTTCTTTGACAGTTCTAGAAATAGTTTTTCGTTATCTTTCGTTTCCTCTACTCCTATTAATAAGTCTAAAATATGTTTTATCTCTGGCGTTGTTGCCTGATCAAACTCTTGCTTCGCCCGTGCTTCTATAGCAACACGTAAATCATCCCATAAACCTACTTGCGTCTCGCTCCAAGATTCTGACTGCTTTTTCACATCGTCAAAGGCGGTCAACCGAGCAATTTGTCCGGCAACCAGTTCTTCAGTGGTTTCATTTATGGCTGGTGCAGTCACAAATTGAAACGCCTCACGTGCTATCGGAATAAGGTCTGCGATGAGACGTTTTTGCGTGTATCCGGAGTCTCCAAGCGCAAGTACGGCGTTTGAAATCTGATGTGCATCTAATATTCCCCGTATCAGAATACTCAGCTGATTATCTGATGTGTTTTTGTCGGTAACTGCAAGCATTACGTCACGGGAAGTAAGAAGCTCTGCCTCCACAATGGCCATTTCTTTACGCAGCCGTTCGGGTAAATTACTAAGCACGAATAATAGATTTACTCGTCTATTATGTGAATCATTGCGATCTTCTACGCTCGGCGTTCCCCCGCCTATATCGCTTCCCCCGCTTGGACCGCCATCACCATCCGTCCCCCCATCATCCGCTCCCAAATCAACAATTTTATATGTAGCTACTCTATCCAAAAATCGACTCAACGTTTGAACAGTAACAAGTGGTTTTAAAGCAGTGGGAAAATCCTCTCCTCCTTTGACCATCGCATTTCCCACCAAATCAAGAAGCAATTCTTTATACCACTGCGTCGAATACCGCTCGGTAGTTTCTTGTGTCAACCCAAACGCTTTCAAAATAATGTACCTATCTTCTTTATTGATAGATTCAAATTCTTTCGAATTTATAATCGTTTGAATACGTTGCCGCTCTTCTTTTGTCGTTTGCTCAAACGACTTATTTGATAGAGTAGCATTTAGTTGTTCAACAAATTTTCCAGTACGTTCATCAACTCTATTAAATTTATAGAATTGTGCCAGCTGAATAATATGGATTCGCATTCGATCTACAACTTCTTTGGCAGACGGTGGGCTTGTTCCATACGCTGCTTCAAACTCATCATCTGGTATCCCAAGCTCTCGCATCTGTCCTACGTCAATGACACGAAGACGGTTTATCGTTTCATCCCAACGGTAATTCTCCATTTTTGGATCTAAGTTCACTAAATTCGCTTGACGCAATAAATACTGATAATGTACAAACTGCATCATCGCTTGTAGAACAATATCTATTGGATTTTGTTGGACAAAGATTACATCTGTTAATTGATCGCCTGAAATAAATTCGATGAATAAAACACCAGCTTTCTCACCATAATCATATGATTCATAGACATAATGTTCATTATGCCCAACGGGGTATTCAGCTTCGTTTCCATCCTCAGCGTTATAATTTAGTGCTGCGGCACGAAATTCGCTATATGCATTTCCGTCTAGACGAACTTTTGCCGCAACGTATTGCGGCATCGGTGCATCATTTCCACTTTTTATCACCTCGACAAGATACACTTTTCCTTCCGCGCTTCCACCCAAATACCGCAAGGGCTTCACCGTCGCTCCAATTTCTTTTGCACCACTAAATATTCGCTGTACAAACAAATCGTCTTGTGATGTAAGCGCCTTTCCCATGGACAATATGCTGTCACCAACGACCTGTGGGTAATAAAGATAGCGCAAAATATCGTTTGCGATACCATCAAATTCATCTTTCGTAATGCCAAAATTCTTCTGTATAGTTTGATAAGAAGATTCATCAAAACTAAAATAAGGAAAAGTTACGACGGGAACAGTCAAGTAGTTGCTGACGAGAATGTTTTTTACGTATACACTATTTTTTGTACTATTTACAAATTCTTCTTCCGTCTTTCCAGAACGATCAAGCGTTTTAAACTCATCATCAAATTCTTTTATGTATGTCATCGTTTTATCCGTTTCACTCACTACCTTCGGCAATTGGCGAATCTCTACCGCTCCAAGTTCACGGATAAATACTGGCAATCGCTTGAAAAAGTCTTGAATTTTATCTGCTGTTTGCCCAACTACTCCCTCAAAAAAAGCTTTAATCTTCTCTCCATCCTCCCCGCTCAATCTCTGTGCTAAATCCACTGGAGGCATGGTTTTAATCATCACCTCTACCACTGCTTGAATTTGTCCTTTTTGCGCCTCCGTCTTCAACCCCATGGCGTCAAAAATGAAAGTGGTGAGTTGGTCAGAAAAAGAATCCTTAGCCTGTGGTACATAGGTATCCATATCCTGCTTCAATTGTTCAGGCGTAATAAAGTTTACTTTGGACGCGTCACCATTCAGGAGTATCCTCACAAAAGCTTCATGATACGTCTTCAACATCGACACCAAATTTTCATTTATATTCTCTCGCTTCCTTTGTGCTTGAGATGCCAAATCCTTATACTTCACGTCTGTTTGTAGTTGGTTAAATAAAGACATCATTTCATCAACAGTCTCACGAGTAACATCACTTAGTTCTGCTAATTGTTCGAATGTGTATTGTGTATTGGTCTCCAATATAAATTGCACATACTGCGCATACCATTGTATCAATCGCATAACTGCAAACGACTCCTTAGATAGGTTAAGTTTATGCAAATCAAGGCCAATAATATGCTCTGCACGTTCCACGAATGTAAGATTTGTAAAAATTCCTTGAAACTGTTTATCATATGGATGACCAATAGATGTATCAGATAATGCAGCTGGTAAAAGGGTAAACTCTGTAGGCAAACCAGGACTAGTAGTCAAATTTGATACCAATAACTGATCTCCTGCACTATCGCCTTGGTTAATCTCTACGCCGCCCATCTTCAAAATATTTTGACTGTCGAATCGAGAAATTCTATCTTTTGTAGTAGCCAGTTTGTATATTTCTTGCAGCTCAACTGGCACAAGTGAACTATCGGCGTTATTAGCTATACCAACTGCGAGCATATCGAGTAATAATTCTCTGTAATTTTCAACATTCGCTGCCTCCTCGATAGATATACTCGGAATTCGCCCCAACATAACAAGGACTTGATACTGAAACACCTTTGGCAGACTTGTAAATTGCAAAGATTGAAGTAACAACGACCGACGATCTTCATTCGTTGAGAAAATCAACACGTCTCGTATCGTTGATTCTGATTTCGGATAAAAAGCACGCGCTACATATTCAAGAAATTGAGCGTTAACTGCGATTGGTTGATACGGTTCTTGACTATAAGATCCAGGGTCAACAAACCGAAGCGTATCATCAATGGTATATATGGCATCAAATACCTTATCCTGTTCAAATAATCCATTTTGACGAAGTAAATATTCTCGATGACCATATTGATATGCTTGTCGAACTGTTAATCCTGGAGAGCCACTCGTGTCAGATTTAGAAATTAACAACTCCTCAAAAATAACATGATTATCCTTATCTATTAAATATGGCTTTACCGTGTATCGATCAGAAGTCGTAACAGCAAATTCGCCTTTTCGCTCTGCTTCTCGTAGTGTATTTGCCATCACATATTCATTTTCGACACTCTGAATTACTGTAACAACGTTTTTAGATTTCTGAACCTTAACGGCCATGTACTCCGCAACCCCTTTATCGTTCGCATTCGTTATATGTACCAAATAAACAAACCCAAATCCTCCTTCTGATATATATCCTTCTACCTTTACATCCCACTCTTGTTTTTTGGCAGACGAAATAATTTCTTGCACATTTGCACTGTCACGTGTATCTTCTAACGGTTTTTTCATCGCCTCAATTGCTTTAATCCGTTCTGTTTGCAAAATTCCGTCTTCCTTGAGTTTTTCTGGATTGATAACATTTATTTCGCTTAATTCTTTTTCTTGTAGTAACTTCCCTGCTTTTACATTAAGTATTTCTTTGGAATCGGAAAATTTCGCTTGTTCTTCTCTCAATCTACCCAACTCCAATGCTAACTGTCTTTCTGCGTCTAGTGACGTAGTAAGTTCTGCTATATTCAATCGTGCTTGTTTTGACAAAGAAGCTTCCCTAAATGAAAGATCTTCCGCGTGCCCAATCTTTGCCGATACTGATTGAAGTACTCGTTGAACACGCCTATCCCATTGTGGTTGTAAAGTATTCTCAAATGCCACCAGCGCTTCGGAAATTGCTTCTAATTGTTCCAAAGTCTTCATGCGATTGAGTGCTTTATCTTTCATCAACGCCTCCAACTCTTCAAGAAGTGCTAACGGCGTCTCACGCGTCACTGCTAATCCTGCCGTATTTAAAGCACTTTTTAGTGTTCTGGTCGCAGTTCTTAACGTATTTGATATTGGAAAAATTGAGACGCGCGCAGCCAGAGACCGTAGTCCACGAATAATTGGAGGTATGTTTGCTGCTTGTTCTGCTATTTGTTGTCGACGGGCATCAATTTGTACTTTTCGCTTTTCTGCAGCTCTCAATTTCTTTTCTTGGTCTGCAATCTGTTGTAAACGCTCTCGCTCTTTTACATCTGTCTTCCCAACTCGTTGGAGTTCTTTAGCATCAAGGTCAGCAAAAAATGTATCAAGTTTTGCTTGTAATTCTTTATTTTCTTTTTCTATCTGTGCTAACCGTTCCGTGGCGTACGTTTGGCGTATGGCTGCAACCACTTGTATCATCCATGTAGCCCTATCTGTACCTGCATCTGTAAACTCTTCAGGAGTCAATTGCCATGTAGTAGTAAGAAGATTGAGTATTCGCTCCTCAAGTATTGCATCCGAAACTCCCTGTATCGCAAGCCCTCGAAACTGATTTTCTGACACGATTTCATTCGCCGCCAAGAAAAGATTTTCTATGGCATCTAATCTTCGCAGCATACTCATGGATCGCACAGCTCCAAGTTCAATTATTGGATTTGCCGCGGGCACCACACCTGACAGAAATGCTTGCCTGATAGTTGCATTAAATGATCCTTTGCTATCCATTTCTTCCAACGATGGCAACAATACTTTCGGACTCGTCAATAATGGCGCTATAGGGGAGCGTGGGCCTTCAATTCCCCCACTCTGCTCGGGCAAGCCTAAAACATACTCCGCAAATGGCTTCAAAAAGGAAATCTTACCTGCACTGAGCGGAGTCGAAGTGTTATGTGCCACGATACCATTGCCGATGAAGGTATGTGTACCATCTACTTCTATATCAAACACTTGCTCTCGTTTGCCTTTTGTAATCGAGACGATTTCTTCCCACCCATCTGCAGTCGCTATCCTATCGCCCTTTTTGAGGAATTTCACTTTCTGCCAAACGGTGGTATACTTTTTTCTAGATAAAGGACCATGTGAACTCGCTGATCCATGTAACCACTCATGGTGAAGAAGTTCTGAAGCCAAGAACCCATTGAGGATCGAATTGGCCAGGGTCCTTTTCTGTTGACCTAGCACGTTTGATTTGACATGCTCTTCAGCATGTGATATGGTTTCTTCAGATAAGAGCTGAGGGATAACCAGTTCCCGACGTCGACCCAACATGGATGCATTTGTATCCTGCGGCGAGAGAGACAGCTCTTTTTCTGTACTTATAACTCCACGTTTGTCTACGCTCCCTAACCACATACAAGACAAAAAGAATTTTTGTCCTTTACCGATTGAACACACTACAGCTCTCACACGCACAAACTCAACAACAGCAGAAAGCGTCCAATATTCTATAACCATATCGGATTTTTTCACTTTCCTGTATCCTTGTACTATTCCCGTGTTAGCAATGACATGTGGTACTCTTGGAAGAGCAAAAAATCTGGTAATAAGTTCATTTATAGATCGATCTTTTTCTACAAAATGATTCCATCCTGTACGAGTAAAGAATACGTTACTTTTGAGAGCTTTTGACCAAACAGATGAACCCGCCAGATGATTCATATAATATGCGCGAGCCACATCTTCCGAGTACTCATATGTATCTTTCTGAATACTATTAACATCATGAGGTTCCATATTTAATAAATATGGGTGCTCACTCGTTGTGCGGATAGTTTTTCCTGATGTGGTCGTCAATCCATAAACCTGCTGTACACCTTTTTTGAGAAGTTTATTGACGCGAGCAGGTTCAAGCTTGTGCGTAAATTCATTAAGGGACAATATTTCGTCGCCAGGCTCGATCTGATCGATACGAACATCCTCATACTCATCCGGATCCCCTGTCCCTCCGTAGCTTTTAGCGAAGGGGGATTTTTTCTTTCGTCGTCTTCGACGAAGCTTTGTGTCCCCTGTCACGCACTCAGGAATATCTTTACTGCTTGCTTGATTCTTATTCTGCACCCCGTTATCAAGCGCGTTGATGATACCAAAAAGGGTTACGTTTTGTCCGTTGTTGGTGATAAGGGAGATAAGTTTGGCGCGAAGTACAAGATTATCGAGGAGAGAAGACGCATCTTTGGCATCGTCCCATCCAGAACTCGTTTTCTCCAGTGCTTCGATTGACTTTTGAGTTTCGGTCAAGGCCTGGGGAATTTGAGAAGGAGCTTTGATCCCGACCGATCCAATCACACGAAGATAAATAGTCAACAGTGCGCGGGTATTTTGGACAGTACCGGTAAATTGAGACTGCAGAGAAGATATGGCAGTAGTAAATTCAGGATCTTTTACCAATGTATCAACAGCTTCTTTCAACTCTTTACCGGATGCATACGCAGCAAACATCGGGGCTACAGACTTTATAAATGACTCCGTCAACACCTTCTTACGATTCGCTTTTTTCATGCCTGTCAACAGGGCGTTACCAATCTTTTTTGACGCAGAAAGCAATTGATTCTTGGTAGGAGGCTTAGGAGCTGGTGCCTGCCCCGGCGTAGTCGGCCTAACATCACTGCCTTGACGAGCTGGTTTAGGTCTACTCACATCAGGAACATGTCCAACAGTCTTAATCGTTTCTAATGTACGTTGTAATGTATCAAATGGTATCAAAGCATTTCGAACTACGTTATTTTTCCCCATCTCTTCATCAAGAGCGCGCCTGACCCATGTAGCAATACGATAAACATATAAATCATCACTCCACTCTTCTTGAGGCGCGTCGCTAGGATTAAATTCTCTCACTATATCTCCACGTAATCTCAATAAATTTTCGATATGCAAGAAACGTTGGTCATCGGCTTCACGTAATACTTCGTTATATCTTTGGAGTGGTTCTATTATCTGTTTTTGTGATGCACTGCTAAAGGCTTGCCTTAATGATGATGTCTGTCCAAAAATACTAAAAATATTTGCCGTATCCCATTTACCTTCATTTAAAACTATATTTAGAAGGTGTAACGTATATTTTTCATAACCCGATACAAAAGCGGTTGTCCTAGCTTGGCCTATCGCAATATCTTCTACAGCACTCCCTTTCAGTCCATACGTCTTTCCCGCCTTTTCAATAGCACTCTTCACTCCAGGTGTTAGCTGTGTATACAACTCTCGGGATAAAGACTCAGGATTATTTACATAGTTTCTTAACGTAGAAAGCGCTTGAAACGTCGTCCGGCCATTATCGTACAAATATTTACTTCCTGCCCGCTCGTTTGCTGTCTGTACTGCAGTAACAGCATTAATCGCATCGGAAAGTGTCAGCAATTGATAACTATTAAATGAATTTGCCACTCCTTGAAGGTTACTTAGGGCATCGTTCACGACGTGTTCATCAACGTCATGTACTGAGTTTCTGCTGTTTAAGACAGGACGAAGCAAATCATATACGATCTGATTGCGCTTCCGAAGGACATCGGTTGAAAGGATCGCTTGCAAATCTGCCCCAAGCGTATCGCTAGCACTTTCCAGCGCGAGTATTTGAGCTTGTACTGATGACACCCGAATATTATGAGATTTTTCTGTGTCGAGTACTTTTCCATTATTTGTCAATAATTCATACGAGATATCTATACTATCCCGACCAATTGCCTCTTTCAACACTTTATGAGCCTTTTCAACTTGAGCGCCATATCCATTCTTCTCAATACTTTTTTGCAGGCTCTCTATATCTCTAACGAAGTCGATAAGATTACTCTCTCGACTATGTACCTTATTCACTTCTTTTTTCATTCCCTCTGTCCTCGTCGCAATACGGGAAAGCCATGTGTCAATCAGCGCTTTTGTCACAGGAGCATCTTTTTCTCCAGGCTCAAGCAATCCAAGATCAGATACTTGTTTCACTGCGTTAGTCAATAACTCTTTTTCTTCCAACTCATTTATCCGAGCCATGAGTGCAGCATGAGCTTTTTGAAGACTTATTACCGTGTTAACCAAGCGAATAGGAACCGTTTGGGTAAACGCCGCGTCCTTAAGCAAAGTCAGCACAGCACCCAGCGATTTTTGAACTTTCCCAAGAGTATCAGGCGTTTGATCTTCTAGGGCCGCTTGTCGCTCCCCTTCTTGAGCTACCTCGACAAGATATGAAACGATGCCGCTGCCAATAGAAACAAAATTATTTCTGTCTATTCCCTTCGTAATCTTATTCAATACTCCCTGTCCAAAATCTTTGGCCGGCGCTAAAGCGATAATTTGACGAAACGCCTCGTTGGCCAAAACAATTTTTCGCGCATTATGACTAAAAGTCATCGCCTCTGCCAGTTCAGTTCTCATTTCGATAGCTTCTTTGTCAGTAAGCGTAATACCCAAATCCGAAAGACTTTCTTCAAGATCATCCATCGTAAGCATGGTACTTCCCTCTGCACGAATTTCCCGACTCGCCGTTTCCATTGCGATACGTAGTTCTTGATCAATCGCTAACCCACGAAGCCTTTCCACCTCGTTATCTACTTCTGTCTGTGAAAATTTCGAAGAAAGTGGTGTTAGAACAATTGGCAAATTATGAGTACTGATTCTTTCAGAAAGCTTGTCATACACACTTCGGTCGACGGGCAGTGTTTGTGAAGACTCCGCATTCTTTAACAACGCCAAATCCTTTTTTGCATTCGCTTTTGTTTGAGCTCCTGACTCAATATATGATCCATCGATAAATTTATTGAGAACAACATCTCTTAGATGTATTGCGTTCGTAAAATTCGGACTCAGAATATCTAACCGAACAACATTGTGTCCATCTGTATATATCGCTCCGTAATCTTGAAGCATATTACCAAGTCTGATGCCAATACTAAACGACGGTTGCGTTGTATCCACTGCCATTCTTTGCAATTTTTCCTCTAAATGCGCTAAATCAGTAACTAAATCTGAAGTCGTACTCTGAAGGGTGATTGGGTAGTTCTCTGGGTATCCACCCGATTTAAGATCAGAAACAAACTTGGTAATTTTATTTTGTATCGATTCATTAGAACCTTTCTCTTGCCCTTGCCCAGCTGTTTCTTTTTCCAACCCATCAATATATCTTTGCGCTTCGATAATGTGCTCGTCATATATTTCTTCAAGTGTTGGGATACGCTCACGGCTAAGAGTATCAACGGCCCTGCGCTTCAAGCGTTCTACAAACCTAAACAAAGGATTTTCTGATAACGTTTCTGTCTTCTTCAATTCTTCAACTAGTGTGTTCAGTTCAGTCTGTGGATCCTCTGAAATCTTCATTGTCATAATCGCATCAAAATCCGACAGATACATGGTGTCTAAGAATGTACCTACAGCCTCGAGAACAGTTTTATTTTTCTCTGAATCCTTAGCCGCCTTTACTATTTCATCTGCAAGTTTGAGTCGATTCTCATTTGAAGCATTGCTGTATATTTTCGCCTCAGAAGGTTGATTGAGTATCCGCATAAGCGCCGCCAATTTCTGATTGGCAAAGTAGGCGGCGGTGCTAAAGAGCATTTCATTGCCAGGCTCTCCACTTTTCTTATGCTTTTCCCGCTCTGCGTTTACAATCTTTATAACACCCTCATATTTACTCTTGGCGTCATCATACTGCCCCGCTGCTAATAAACTTCCCGCTTCTGTAAATAATTGGACAAAAATTTCCTTCAATTCTTCACAGCTACCACATGCGAGCGGTTGGAGCTCTGCTCCCCTGTCTACTGCCTTCTCAAGACCCTTTATTCCTTCTGTAAGCCCTCGCGCAAATTTATCAATGTCCTTTTTTTGATTAGCAGTAAGTGCTTCACCGCCTATTGGTGCGCTTGCTTTTTCTTCTATCTCTTCTACAGTCGCATCAAAATATGAAGAATCGTCAAATGTAACACGAAGCATAGACGCACCATCTCGCTTTTCAGGGGATACTGAAGCTACTCCAATTTTTAAAGAAATATCCCCATCCACTCCAAGCATTACTTCTACTCTAGAAACATCATGGTCTAATGAAGAATCTCTGTAGATATAGAATACATTTGTCAATGGAATCTCTTTCCCATCACCCACATTGATTTTACGTATACTGGCCGCACCACCGGTATCTAAAACAATTTTAGGAATTTCAATCTTTGATGAAGCGGTATCTATGCCTGTTTGTACCAATTTATTGAGCCCTGAAGAGTTAGAAAGGTATTTTTTGTTTAACGAAATATTTAATTGCCTTAACGCATCTACGTTATCAGTAGTCAGAACAATGCTTTTTTCCGCTCTATATTGGAGCTCGTTCAACACCAACTCTAACTCTTGTTTTTTCGTGATTGCCAGCTCATCCGGACGCCTAGCCTTAGTATCTCCAAATCCATCGATGAGTCGTAATGTCCCTTCGGGTGTCAATATAATGTTTATTGAACGCAGGTCGCCATGAACAGAACCAGTTATTTTCCAATGATTTATAACATCCCTGACAAATTGGTTCACCTGTGCCAAGGTAAGTATTTTATTCGTTGCATCGAACATCCGAGTCCCCTCCACAAACTCAGCGACAAAACCAATAGTCTGACCATCTTTAGTAACATCGCTGTAATAGCGAGTAATATTTAATCCACTACTATAGTTTTCCTCTGTCCCGTATGTCCGATAATATTGAAGCTGCGTTTGATTCGAGGAATCCTGAGGATTCTCAAATATCTTTACTGCATATATTTTTCCTGAGAATCCTTTTTCCACAAGAATAAAAGCGGACTCACCAGATAAAATTTTATCTCCAGTAATCTGGATAACATCTCCATTATTTAAAATGATCTTCGCGGGAACTATATATCCATTTGACAGCGTTACTGTTAAGTCCTCCGTCTGCCCAAATGCACTGAATAAGGAGGTACCACTATAAGGATATGTATCGGCTCCAGTTCCTTCAATTTCGACTAACTCCTCTAATGGCAACACTTCTTCAGATTGATCAAAGCTCTCCCACTCTGGCTCTGGAGGAATATCTTCCTGTATCGTAATCTTTGGAGATAGGAGTTCTTTTATTTGCAGTTGTATCAAATTGATACTCTCTGATAACTTCTCAAGATCTGCCCACGAGGCTACCTGGGCACTTTGCGCTTGAATCTCAGCTACTGTGGCCTTAAATACTACTACATTTGGAATGGTCTTATAATCCAACGAAAGCATAGACTTGGTCACTGTTTTCCACTGCATATCCGCTATCTGCCGCAATAACATTATTTCCTGCTGGTGTAGTCTGTCTAATTCTTCTGCATTCTTTTCGCGCGCCGCTTGTGCATCTTCTAAATCAAGCCCCGCAATCATACTGGCCCTCTGTGCCTCTTTAATTTGCTTCAATAATTGCGTATCAGTATTTTTTGCCTCAGCGTATAATCGCTCCGCTTCAGAAAACGCACTAGTTAATGCTTTTATTTTCGCAGCATTTTCTTGACTCTCATCCTTACTAAGAGCAATCTGATTTTGAGAGATTTTTTTCAGCGCGTCATTCACGCGTCCAATCAAAACTGTAATATCAAGCTGCATCTGTACAGGCAGTACAGCATTAGATATATCTGGTAATTTATCTATCTTGAGTTTTTTTGCTTGCCCTATAAGACTCTTTAACTGTGATTGACTACGGAATTGTACGAAATAGTCATCAAGTGTTGCATCTATAAGTATTTTCTCTGTATTTTCACCTACCGTGGCCTGAAGAAGCGTTTTATATTTTAAGACAATACCTTTGGCCTCCTCATCCGTCCAGTTATTCTTTAAAACCAAAGAGGACAGCTGTAGATATGCGCTGTCATACAAATCCTTCCTATTATTATCCCGAGCCATCATAAGTCTAAGATTTGCTGATTGGTAATATAAACTATAGATTCCAAATTGTTTCTCTGATAAAGTGCTACTAATTAATTTCCCTATCTCAAAGATACTCCGGCCTGCACCCTGAATCTCCTCAATCGAATAGGATGCTTTTTGGGCAATCTCCTGTAATTTCCCGATGGCAACCGTAAACGCATCAGCATTCGCATTTACGTCCTCTCCTCTTACAAGAGAAATACCGTCGGAATCAAGACTTACTGTAATCGTCGCATCGCCCAACTGTAGCGTATCTCCTTTATGGAGTTCTGTAGCGTCTGTCACATCCTTGGTATTAACTTTCGTTAAAGAACCAGTATAGGGCTCATAGAACCACCTGTTATTGACCTGATGAATCGTCCCATGCGCATTCTTAATTGCCTGATCTATGCCTATATTTGGAAGAAAAATATTTACAAATTCACCTGATCCAATAATAAATTTTTTCGGCCCTTCTGAAGTTATTGCCGCATCGATGGTATTTATTCTTACCGTTTGATTGGGTTTGAGTGTCCCTCCGCCTCGCACATCCTCTATGATAATTCCCAGATCGTCGCCTCTATTTGTCTCAAACGCTTTACTTATTCGATTCATCATCACCGTAGGAACTTCAAACTGTGTACCCAACACCCATCGCAATAATCCTATTGCTTTTCTGGATTCTATTTTCCCAGAAACAGGATTTCGCACTGAAACATATTGACCTTTTACAGCAATATCAAACTCACGTGTTTTATTGTTTCCATCGGCAGGCTTTACTAATTCCCACCCAACCAAAGACTGCAAATGATCACTCCCTGATAAAATCACAAAATCGCGCCCAGGAGACAAATGAAAGCTCGCATATTGCGCTCTCGCTTGTTGCGAGCTAAACATATCTTGAACTTGTGGACTTTTTGCAGTCTGAAATGTGTAGCCAGTGGCGATGCCCTCATAGACGTCATTTCTGTTTATGTCTACTATTTTTGAAGCTACATAGGCTTTTGAAACGCTTCTATCAACCACTAATATTACGCTATCAGCAATTGTGGCAGTGTGCAGCATATTTTCTGTCGTATCTAATACATAAATTCCTGCGGTACTTGAACCATTGAACCCTGTTGAATCCCCTGTAATAGCGAGTATGTCTTCATTTGCACGGTCAATCGCATTTTGCATTGCTTCTCTAATATTTGAATCATCTGTTTCTAAACTTTCTGACAGATACTTACCGACTAATTGCGTGACCATGTCCGCCACATACTTGCTGTTTTCTCCGCCTTGAGTCACACCATCTGAAGTCACTCCTACCACCAACCTCTTGCCAGTATTAGTAACGATCTCAGCGCGATACGGCTTACCATCTTGGTATGAATGAGGACTACGCCTTTGATTAGCAAACTCTGCTATACCAGCAAGATTAGACCTTATACGCTGCGGCAATAATCCAAGCAACGAATCAGTCGCTTTCCCGAGATTAGCAATAGCTTTTTGTAATAATTGAAACTTAAGAAACGAAGCATTCAGTCGATTTCTGTCCGCTGTTTGATCTGTTGAAGGTGCAAAAGAGGTGATCTTATCTTTCTTCGCTTTTGCCTTTGCATCCTGCAATGCTTTTTTCGACGCATACTCTTCAACGTCAAGGGTAAATTGATTTCGCAAAAATGTTGTATTTTCTTGGGACGTAATTTTTGTTTTCTCTTGTAATAACTTCACCGCATTATCAATATCCTCAGGATGAATATCCTTAGAAGAATTAATATAATTTTTCATCGCCAGCGAATACTTTTCATACAATTCTGCCTGAGTTTTCAATTGTGCTTCGGTATACTCTGCTAACGCTACCACAGCTTGTGGTGCGCTCAGCGCTCTCACTTTTTCACTTTCTGCTAATGCAAGCGCTTTTTTAGCCGTCTCTACTTGAATCCAAAGATCATCTTTTTTCACTAAATGATCTGCATATTGTTTTCTTAATGGATCTATCTTCGCTGATTTGCTTTTATAATCTTCTTCTAGCCTCTTAAGCTCTTTAGTAATTCTGTCTTCAGAAATAGTCTTAGCTCTAAGAGCGTTTTTAATTTCGTTTGCTTTTTGCGTAGCTTCTTCTAACGTGAGCTGAGCCTCTACGGGAATAGGCTTAACCTTTTCCGCTGGCTGACTATTTGGATTCATCGTGGTGAGAAATATCGATCCAAACCCAACCTGACTGCGTGATGGTATACGAACGATAAATCCAGCACCTTTGCTGCTTAGCCAAATACGATCACCGTTTGACAACGTTTTCGCTTGAGTATCTTCCGAATCCAATTTTCCGTTCTCGTTAAATATACTGCTTTTGTTTACATAAACGCCATTGGTCGAATTCAAATCTTCTACAACCCAAGAAGAACCAGAATAATATATTTCTGCATGATTTCTACTGACATCCGAATCTGTTAATACGATTGTATTATTAGTGAAACGGCCAATGCTGGCTTTATTCTTAACTCCAAATACTTTACTATCCAACTCTAACGTTTCATGATCTTTTACTATATATCCCAAATTTATCGCTGGTTCTGCGTCTGCAATCCCTATCGATGACATCTCGACAGCTTTTTCGGAAAGCGTTGGCTTTCTATATGGCTTTTGAATACTCGGAATAAACTGAATCGGCTCACCGTTGTTTGCTATAACCTGATCATCGCCAATAACCCAACCAGACATAACATAGGTTGGAAATGAACGAAAATCAGGAGCTGCATGATCAAAATATGTTAACGTTGTCAACGTATACGCTAAAGGATCTCGACCAATAAAATTTGACCGCAGTATTTCTTTGTAATGTTCGACAACTTGTGGGTTTAATACGGCAAATATCGGATCAAAAATTTCCTCAATTGTTTTAATACGTTGATCATATGAGGCCCATTGGACTTTCGCTTTAACGTCTACTAACTCGGCCGATTCTTTTATGAGAGCAATCGCACGCTTTGATGTAAATGGGATAGCAAGATGCAAAATCCCGGTATTACCACTTTCTTGTTGGGCCGAACCAAAATCACTCACCATGTGAGCTGTTTGAGCTCCCGAATATGCAGCGTCATCAAAATAAACAAAATCTACTACTCCCTTATCTCCATTCCTTTTTTGCCACTGAGCCAAATCAGTAATTGACACGACTGCGACCGGTTGGCTTGTTAATGAGTCGCCCTCAAGCGATTGACGAGCAATTTCTCGCACCCACGAATCGCTTGCTTGAGGATCATCAGACGTGACGATTACAAAAGGCTTTGATCCCAAAGATTTTTTCAAATCTTTCACTGTCTCGCGAAGTTGCTTCATAAAATCTTCAAACGAAATACGTGTTATATTGTTTGAAATTAACGTTGCCACGTCACGAATTTCACCATCAGGATGAGCATTTACCCACTGAGTACGTTTCCTCTCATCAAATAACGCTGGTTTCACCGACAAATTTGGAGTTTCCACGACTTCTTCTATGAGACTCACAGCACCACCGGTATCTACGACAGTCTCAACAATAGGCGCAATTTTCACATCTCTAGCTTGAACTTGCAAATGTTGAATACCATCTTTTAGCTTTACAATCCAATACAATAAACGACCAGATCCACCAGACTCATTTTCATTACTTATCACTTTTGCCTTTACCGTAATCGTGTTCACGCCCGTTGTGTAGGTAACATCAACTTCATCACCCACTTTCACTGGATTATTTGCCACCATCGAAATATTTGTCGCACCAGCTATGTAGTTATATCCTGCAACGGGTGCAGGTTGTGCTGCAGGTGCAATTATTTTTTCTCTGTAGACTGTGTACGAACCATTACTGTTTCTTGCAAACACCGTTTTTTTGTCATTTATCTGAAATTGTATTTGATCTTGCACAATTTCTCGTTCAGTATTTGTAGGAACATCACGACCTTTTGAATCCTTTACCCCAAAACGATCTATAGTGAAAAATAGTGACGTTATTGTTCCATCGTTTCTCCAGTTGGTATGGCCATATTGCGTCTGTAAATCAGACCGAACTGTGGTTAGTATCAATTCTCCTGAAGCATGCAATCCGATAAAGACTATCTGGCCATCTTTAATGTCTCCCATCAATTCATAGACATTCAAATCGATTGCAACCGTCGCTACTGGCGCAGAAACTGGAGGAACAATCACTCTTGGCTGTTGTGCTGGCGTTATTTTAGTCCGATTGATGACCCATCCAACGCCCCGCGCTGCTTGATACACGCTAAATGGAACTGTGATAATCCATAAGGGTATAACTGCTATGAAAAAAAATACTAAACCGATTAACGGAAGACTCGCTAACCACGGAGCAATAAAGAATGAAGCTATGCCAAGTACTCCTAATGTCAATAACGTTCTTCTTAACGGAGCGTTAAGGATATTCCATAGTCCGCCAGTACGTGCAAATATCGATTCCTTTACGATCGGCACCTCTGGTGAATCTTGTGGTGCAATAGTTGCAACTTGCGGCCTACCTGTACGAACTTCAAGCAATCGTGACAAAATTTGATCAATAAATTTTTTCCGATTTTCCTGCCATTGTTGATCAGATTCAGTAAACCCATAAAAAACTAATTGTACTTTTCCTGCATTTTTTACAATAGCGAAATAATCAACAAGCGCTTCTATTTCTTCAGCCTCTAATCCAATAATATCTTTACTTGTTTCCAAAATAGAATGGAGCGTTGTCTTATCTTCTGCAGAGAGCTTCGTGGTTCGCGGCGTCGATATATCCTTGACAAGAAAATTGTAACTTGCTCGTCCTAAAAGCGCTAACAACTCTGGACTCTTCGCTGAATCGCTTTTAAGAGCATTTGCTATCTTAACTTGACCAGTTTGGTACTGTGGATGTCGTTTGACAGCCTCTACCGGAAAACCGCTCAATAAACCGAAGCGTTTATCCTGAATTGGAGTATAACCTGAAATATTTAGCCACAACCATTCATTTGGATTTGCTATGAGCCACGCTCTAGGATCTTTTTGAGCCTCCGATGAATTAAATATATCAGAATTCTCTTGAATAATTTTTTTGGCGAGATCAAAATTTACTAGTGAATACCGCTCGAGACGCATCTCATCTGTCTCATCTGGGTGATGTATAAGTCCAACTACACCCCCCAAATCGTTAAGCGTTTTATCAATCTGGGCTTTTTCAGAATCTGTCAAATTCAAGAAGGCTTGTTTTTCTGGTAATCCTCCCGCAAACACAGCTGCAAACTGGTCATCATATTTCTGTACTTGATTCCGAACTCTTGGGACAAGAGCTGATCGAAATAATTGGTAATTTTTCAATCCAGTTTCAGCAGGTTCTGGAAGAGGTTGTTTTGCTGGCGCGACTTCCGCAGGTGGCAGCCATTTCCACTCTTTTAATGGATGATATATTTGTGATTTCCCTAAACTCTTCCACCCATCACCGTAGAAAAATCGATGTGCATCGTAGTGCCATAATGGGCCAGTTGTTAGTCCTAAAATAGCTGCTGCTGCACCGATAATAAGTGGTGCCCCTGGTATCCACCACGTCGCAATTCCGGCAATTAGAAGAACTATCGCTGGCCCGCGAGTTGTCCACCAGATAAGCGAATCATTTGTCGGTGTCGCATTGATCAACCGCCTCGGAACAAGACCAAACATGTGTCCACCCCTATTCCAGTAATCAGGTTTTTCATATCCGGCGTCTATAAGCTTTGCAGTTTTCCCTGTCACCCCTTCTACATACCGTCGCTCTGCTCTATATATATCCCACCCCAACAAATAGGGACGGCGAATCCTTGTGATTGTATGTGTAAATATGCTCGTAAACCAAGTTAATGGTGTCCATTGCGGATTTCCCGCGTCAAACATCGTCGCGTTTACTAAACTTTCAAGATACCCCTCTCGACTATCTGCCAATACGTTTACCACCAGTTGTTGCGCATCTTTCGGTACCACCCAATCAACAAATTTTTTCAAACGTGGATATCCATCCAGAATATGTATATCTCCCAAAAAGAAATTCTGCACTCTCGGCCATTGTGCGATTATATAAAAAGGTAATTCCAATGCTGTCCGTAAAATATCATATACTGCAATTCCAAGAGAAATCGGTATACCGGCAGGCCCCAAAAACACTATCGGCGCTGCATATCGTGGAATAATGCTTGCGATCGCAAAGGTTAATTCAGGTGTTGAATAACGTTTACCAAAGATTGCATAAACATTCGGTGAAATAATTGCCTTTATCACATTGCCAAACTTCACCCACTCATTGGGCTCTAATCGATCTTGATGGGTTGATTGAACAGGCTGTGTAGCTTGTCCAGTCACATTCTGAGCAATTGGCGTTGAAGCACTATTCCCCTGCACATACGCGATAGCACTTGCAATGATCGCGTGTTTAGTAATAAATGCGTCTATTGCACGCTCAGCCGGCGATTGGGTCACAGGAATTGATGTAAACGTATTTTGTGCACGTTCTTGCCCCAATGCTTGAAGTGAAACAATAACTCCGTGTTTATGAAGTTCTACTAATTCACTCGTTAATACGTCATCAAATGACCGATTGGTATTCTGCCTCATCTGAACTGTGGAAATGACAGCAGAGTCATATCCAGCAATTGCGTCTACAAGGGTGATCTCTTTCTGTGTTTGCGGTGTATCATTTTGTAGCTCACCGTATTCATCTTTCAATCGACTCCAAATATTTTTTCTAATTTCAAGACTCAATGGATCAGCTATTTCTTTAGCATCTCCATCTTTGGATTCCAAAATCGTTGCAACCAACGCATACGCTTCTGCAGGATGATTAGTACTAAATAATTGCTGGATAAATGCTTGCGCCTTTTTCTGTGCTACATCTGATTCTGTCGTAAGCTTAGTCACGTCATCGATTGCACGTTGAATTAATAAAGCATCCTTTGTTGCGTTCGCATTAGAAAGCGCCGTTTCCGCTACTTTTTTGGCTGCAAATGTTTTTATATATACATCAAGCTCTACAGGCAACACGATAGACACTGTTGGTGGTTGCGCTTCTGGCGGCTGACTGGCTGGCTTTTTTGTATCCTGTCGGACAAACTTTACAAAATCATCCTTGGTTAACGTGCGAGGGATAAAGGCTTGTCGAAATGACTGCCAGTTTTTTGCGATAAACTGTCCCGCAATTGCAAGTCTGCTCGGCCGAGAAGCTTTTCCTGCCTGCTGTAAACGATCTTGTTGAAAAGTGATTACCTGTTCTAGCGCGCTATTCTCAAGACTGGAGAGAATCGGCGCTGAAATTGCCCGAGTCATCTCGCCTACCAGAGCTTGTTTATGGGCATCATCTTTCACCTTGTCAAGAGAACCATCGGAAAATTCAACTATGTCTCCCAGTTTCGCCTGTTTTGCTATCTCAATATTAGATTGAGCTTTTTCAAGCTCTGTATTTTTATACGTCACACCAGGAGCAGTGAGAATTACAGAAATAGCATCTGCCAAAACACCTTCTATGTTCTTTGTTTGCTCTGTCACAAATGCCTTCGTCTGTTCGCTTGAAGCATTTGCTCCAATTGATCCGACTGCTTTTGATACCGCTTGCTCATAATTTACCATTGCAGCCGCCGCAATATTTAAGTTGACAACACTAAGCGAATCTACATTTATGACCCCTGACTTTGCGAGTTCTGCCTTAAGACGCTTCATTGCGTCTTCTTTAAGCATATCTGTTATCTGATCATCAGTTAAACTTAAAAGTGGAGCAATCAAGGTATCAATTTGAGCTATTTGTGTATTCAATTCCTGCAAGACTGTGCTACTTGGCGCAGTCTTTGATCCATCGGTTACTAGTGTGGTTTCTGGGTGTTCATCAATGTTTAACATGCCATCAAAAGAATCGGGAGTAATTATACGAATGTCCGTAACACCTGCTGGAACAGCAAAAGTGGTGTTGGATTTATCATCAAAAGTAAATGTATGTAACTTCGTTGAAGAAGGGGTGTCAAACCACTCTATTCGTGTCCCGTTTGTAATAACTTGAGAGGCATCTACGTCTTTTTTATTCGTAATAACAACATCATTGAGAGTAATCTTTCCCGCATTACTTATAATCTGTGATTGCACATTTACTGCCGCAGTGAGTGATCTTTGCTTTATCAATTCTTGTTGACGAGTAAGAAATATTGACCGCTCCTGTTGGGCGAGAGTAAGCGTATGTCTTTCTTCTGGGGTCAGGAGTTTACCCGCTAAAGCCTTCTCTGCCACTGCTTTTGCCTTGGCTATAGAATCCAGTGCGACTTGTATACTTTCGTTACTTCGTGCTGAAGCTGCTCGTTCTAGCTGTGCTATTTGTTCTCGCGTTGATGCCGTGGGCGTCTGCCGGCCTTCACGGCCTATAGTGGCCGCGATGTCTGACTCAAATATCGCTTGATTTATAAATTTTGTTCGTTCTGAGATACTCTTGGCTCCCTGCAAACTTCTCCGAACCGTAGACTCTGTGGGTGAACCACCTTGCAATGCAATAGGCACATCTTCATAGTTATAAATATTTTTTAGATAATACTCGCGGACTTCGATTGGCAATTTAGCAAATTCCGGTGTCGACTTAATACTATTGATATAATCGCGAGCACGAGTCGCTGCTTTTTGGATTGCAACTGTTCCTACTTGAGAGGACTCGGTGAGTGCATCATTTACCCCACCCACCTTATCAAACTGCAACTTTAATCCATCAGAAAGAGACATTTCTCTCCCCTCATACGTCATCGTAAAATCTTCTCCACCATATTGCTTTACCATTTTCGCCAATGAATCTATCGTATTTTTTACCATGTCTGAATACCCATGGATCAAACTATTTGTGACCGAAATTTGTGTACTCGCTATTTCATTGACAAGAAGCCGAACTCCTGCGTCTTCTAAGGCAACTTTAGTCAAACCATCTGCAGCCTGCTTATTAAAAAGATACACAATAGTTTTTTCAGGTATTTCTCGAAATCTCCCAATACCTTGTGCAGCTGATGTTTGTGTGAGCGTTTCCGCGCTTCCAAAAAGATATGATGCATCAGTGGTTATAAACACGTCCTGAATATCAGTTCCTCTTCCAGATCCTTGATCAAAAACCAAGACAAATTTCTTGTCTCCCCTATTTTTAAACGCGTATTCTTTTTCAAAGCGTTGTATTGCTGTTTTTTCACTGTCTCCAACAATTGTTCTTTTTATTGTTCCGTCTTGATTATAGATAACTACTTTTTCATTTTCTGCAATATTTGTATCGTTATTTATAACAATCAGCTCTACATCCTCACCTAATGCGTTTATCTTTTTTTGAAGACTTTTCAACGTTACTTCTTTTGAATAATCTTGCATCTCCAAAACAATTCGAGCTGCACCTTCTTTCCCCAATGTAATATTCGCATTGTCTACATCCTTTGCTCCAAACCACTCTGTCTGCTTAATTGGTTTTGTTTCGGGTGAACCAAAAATTTGAAGAATAGACGTAAGCTTTTTTACCCCAGGAACGACGAGTTGCATATCAAGTGATAGTTGAGCATCTAAAAGGATGCTCTCTGGAGTACCGGTAAATCCATACAGTCTGTCTGCATAATGTCCCATTCCAAGTGTCTGTTTCCATGACGAGGACTCTCCTTGAAGTGAGACGGTTACTTTATCGATAAAGGCCATTGCCTGATCATGGGTAAATGACGTATTACGCAATGAATTTTTTATCATTTGTCCCACAGTATCAAGCGCCAGTGCTTCATAAAGCGCTTGTGGACGAGTATTCTGAAGTCTCCCTGTCCCGTCGCCATAAACCAAAATCCCTTTCGGATCAAATCCATATCCGCTTGTGGATCTGCTTGCTGTCTCCACAATAGCGTTTACTACTCCTGCCCTATCACTAAACTCTGCTTTAAATTCACTCGTTGCCTCATTTCCCTGATGATATTTTTCGAGCGCGGCGAGCACATCTCTTGGATTTGTTCTTGCCCCTGTTTCATCATGGGTAATAAAATTCTTCTGCAAAAATTCTTCTGCTGTTTGTGTATCACCTTGTGCTTTCACTTTTTCAAATGTTTGCTTCGCTGCCTCTATCACCAAATCTTTGTACAATCCTTTGGCCAAATCCGTATCAGCAAGGGAAACACTTTGTCCTTTTTGTACAAAAAGATCATCTCCTATAGATCCTCCATTTTTCACGGTACTCGCTTTTTCTATAAAGTCTTTAGCTAAATCAGATTTGAATACATCACGAAATTTTTGCGTTCGTATGGGATCATATTCAGCGGCCAATCGTGAATCACCACCGGACGAAAACTGCATGCTGTTTGCTATCACATCAAACTCGTCGATAAGAAGCATCGCGCCCTTGGTCCCCTCTCGAAATCCCTGCGTGAGAAGATCTCCATTTCTTGAAGCATGAAACTCATAGGGGGTCTCTAGTGTCGGGCTGTAAATGATATCTGCGTTAGAGAGTATTTGTTTGGCAAGGACGTCATTTTGATGATTTGATATGCGTTGTTGTACTCCTGCCTCATCTACATAAATTATTTCGGCACCAGATGGATTGTAATACACAGCCTTCACTTCATTTTGATGGTGTACTAACGGACTGTAGTCTTTCATCATGCCTAAGACATCAGCCCATGAAGTCGCAAGCACGTTTACCTTCGCACCAGTAAGTTTTACTTTTGCATCTGCAATAGCATTGAGAAGAAATGCGGATTTTCCAAGACCTGTCTGACCGTTAAATAAGACCCCTTTTACATGGCCAGATATTTCCGTGTCAAATAACGCTTTAATAAATATTTCTGACTGGTCAACGCGAGTGAGATGATCCGGCCCTATCATTTCGGAGATTCTACCACCAGTTGCAGCTGATAAATTATCTTCGATAGTTCGTAAAAACTTCGATGCCTCATCCAACATTTTTACTGTTGCTTCATTTTTAGGCCCAGCCAGAGTATTTTCTGAACTTGCC
This sequence comes from uncultured Gammaproteobacteria bacterium, assembly GCA_964367095.1. Classification (GTDB taxonomy): domain Bacteria; phylum Patescibacteriota; class Microgenomatia; order UBA10105; family UBA927; genus UBA927. Next base: position 41,746 of record CAYIXE010000002.1, read on the forward strand.
ATATCTACCAAATATAACTGTTTATCAGCTCCTCTTACTATTTGAAATCCCTCTTTCGTCAGTGCGTCTGCTACAACTGATAATTTTCCAAGTGTATCTGCGACAACAACCTGCTTTGCAGTCGATATTTCCTTTGGTCCAAACCACTTATATCTCAGGCTCGATGTATATGCTGCCTCTTTCGCATTTGATATAGCCAGCGCTTCGTTTGCTTTCTGGGTTAATTCTATGATTGTTCGATCAATAGATTCAATTGCTTTACTTTGATCGGGAGTCGGGTCACTTCCTGCTTCTTTAATAAGTAATTTTTTGTTATTTTCGGCTCTCGTGACAAGCTCAAAAGCATCAGCGTATTCAATTCGTGCTTTATACACTGCTTCACGAACAGATTTCCCTGTCCATAAATCACTTATCTTCTCTTTAATCGGTTTTGTAGCCAAGTCAATTTTTCCTCTAAGTGTGCCTGCCTTCACAAATTCCTGTTGCTTTCCTGCTATGGCCACTGCGGCTTTAGTAATATTTTTCTGCAACGCACTCGCAAGTTCCACCTTATTATTAGCAACCGCAGTCATTCGTTCTACTATACTTTTTCCAAAAATCCCATCCGCTTCTAATTTCGCAATGGAATCAATAGCTTCTTTTGTTCTTGTAATAATTCGCTCGGTCTCAGCTATAAGCGTTTTTGAGGCTCCAGTTTTTGCTTGTAGTTCGACAAGGCTTTCTTGTGAAGCTTTAAGAGCCGCTTCGTATGACTGTTTCACCTCTGGAAGTTTAGAAGGATCAGTAATAATGCTATTTTCGACTTCTATTTGCTTGATTTTCGCTTGCATGTCGACAAGGCCTTCTGCTGTTTCACTGCCGTACTGTAAATCTCGAATTGCTAGGGCAATTGCACGTTTAGCTGGGGTCATTCGCGCTTCTGCGGCAATCGTCTTTAAAAGCTCTGTGGCCTGCAGTGCTGCGACATACTTGGCAGAAGTCGCACTTTCAGTTTTTACAATTCCCTCAAGTACTGCCGCTGCTTTTCGATACTCTGAAAATTCCGTGGTCTCACTGCCAAGAATTTTATCAAGAGCCGTTCTGCCTTCTGGTTCGATACGAGCCAACTGTTGCTGTTCATACGTTGATTGATTTAAGCGCACAGCAAGCCGCGCTGCCTCTACCATCTCTGCACTAATTTTTTCTTTTATCATCACCCCATCAGCATCGAAAAATTTCTTGTAGACTTCCAAACTTTTTATCAGCTCGTCTCTGACAGGATTTGGTCCTGATGCTTTTTCCTTCGCAAACTGTTTAGAAAGCTCAAGAATCTGATATGTTTCACGCGCCACAGCATTGGTAGTTATTGCAAGACGAGTGTTTACTTCAGATTGCACGCTCAATTTAGTAACCTCAGTAACTTCGATACCATTTATGGTTAATTTTTGCCCCACTTTCCAATTGGCAAGCGCTACTTTGTCTGCAATTGCTTGTGACTGTTCAATATATGGATTTTTTATACTTGTTGGCTCGCCAACTGCTTGCGTCTGCGCTAGTTGACCCGCAGAAAGTCCCGCCATCATAACGGTGGTAGCACATTGTTCAAACGGCACTTCTCCAAATGCGGCAGCTGAACAGGCTACAACAGCTTGCGCTGTATTGACGCTCACATCCAAATGACCGATGGATCGTTGCGTCGTAGGCGTATTGATTCTGGATGCAGGCGCAAGTCCCGCTAATCCTGAAACAAATCGCGCACCCATAACGCCTGCCATGCCAATCGATAGTGCACAGTCTACCGCTCTCGCCCCTTCTTGAGTACATGCTTCAGCGGCGTTGGCTCCAAAAACAATGGTTCCCAATCCATCACGGATAATACGCGCACCATTACTCTCCACCGGACTATAGACACTCTTTCCCAACTTAAGTATGACATCATCAGATGATGCCATAACTTGTTCAAAAGTCGTACCTGTTTCCAAAGCCTCGTCACCAAACTGACGAAGTGAAATTACCGCATCATCAGAGGATGCATAACCGGTTAGTGCTCTACTCGTCGATACTCCTACAGCCCCTTGTTCTGCTTTTGCTATATTCGTAAGTGCCTTAACTCCTTTGAGCCCTGCTACAGACGACCATGCTGAAAATGCCGTCATGCCCGCAGATCTCAAGCACGCTCCGTCATCCTGATCGGTCCGCAGACTACACGCCTCTGCTGTATCCTGAAGACTCGATCCGGTCATGTAGATACCAGCCGCATTGCCTAACGTAGAAAGCGCAACTGCAGAGGTTATACCTTGTGCAGCAGCTCGGACAAGTTGTCCCCCTGGAAGAATAAGCGCCGCTCCACTGAGTATTGGCTTCGCTGTTTGCATTACACCACCACGAAACTCATCCCATACAGCCTGCCCACAACCCATCGTTGGTGCATCTTCAGTCCCCAAACATGTGCCCCACATTTTGGCGTTATCCCGCAACTGTTGTCCTTTCAAAAGCCCCCCGTTTTCAAATTCATTGAGCCACAAGGCGGCTTCTACACCTGGCTTTGTCGCTTTAAGATGTGCTAGGTCTGCTGACATCTTCTCTACGTTATGTGTGCCATTCATGACCGACTCAAAAGAAATCTCAACTCCACCTGAACCCATAAGAAATTGCACGTCTTTATCATGAAGGAGTGCTGTAAACTGACGTTTTTGATACTCCTCTGGGGATCCTTCTATCCCGCGCTTTTTCATAGCCTCTTCAGTCAGCTTTAGACTATCCGCCAAGTCTTCTTCGTTTTTCATGTCAAAATATGCATTAGCCACAATCTTTTCCTGTGCTTTTACCGCCTCGTCGTGTTTTATTTGCCATGCCTCGTATGCAGGATTGGCAACTCTTCCGTTGGTAGCTGATGGAGCTGATCCTACGTTTCTATCGTAATCAGCCTGCCACTGCTTCATTTGATCTACATACGCATCGACATTTTTTCCTGAAAACGCGGCGTTTTCAAGCCATCGCGGATCATATGCCAGAAGGCTCTCCATATTTTCCGACTCATAGTCTATCTTTGCCTTCATCTTATCCGTCTCAAGATAGGCAAGAGCCAAATTTTTCTCTAAATATTCTTGGGCGTCATCTTTAGAGGAATCCAAATCAGCTGTTTTTGTAAACTGTATAAATTCTGGATCTTTTGCAATATTTGCTTTATAGGTATCAAGAAATAAGGGGTCTTTGTGTATTGCTTCACTCACAAAGATGTCTGAGGAACGTGCGGCCATAGTCTCTTTCGCACCTTCAGTGATAAGCCGGGCGCTCACTTTCCCATCTTGATCAGAAAAGACGAGTGCTCGAAGTTTTGTACTTGCATCTATCTTGTCATAAGCCTCAATTGCATCAAACTCTCCCCGTTTTATCTTTTCGACAAGCGCTCGTTCAATCTCAGGATTATCAGGTCGCGTGTACCCTGCTGCTTCAAACTTTGATTTATTATTAAAAAAACGTTCAAGGCTAGCTATCGCTGCAGATTTTGCTGCTCCCTCAGGCATATCGATGGTTTGCCCAATCGCTTTATTATGTGATTCTTTTGGAGAATACGAAAGCCGCTGATTTAATGCGGCACCAATATTATCGAAAACCTTTGCAACCCCATTAAGTCCTATTCGTGTATAACTCTGACACCCTTTTGTACACATTTCTGGATGCAATCGATCAAGCTCCGCAAGAGGATTTAACTCGCCTTTTCTATACTTATCCAAATTTATCTCAAATTCGCCGGCATTATCCCATTCAACCCTAAGAAGCGTTATAGCCTCCTCTTGAGCCTTCATATATCCTTCACGCGTCAAATCCTTATCTTTATTTTTGGGATCTTTTATCCACGCTTCAAAATCATCGTTGAGATTACTCTGCGCATTCATTTCTTGAACGATTATCCGTTCAGGGGGCGGGAGATTCGCTATAACTTTTTCCGGTCGAAGATTTGTGTCGGTAATGAGCTTTGTAAGCCTAGCCACTGCATCTTTTGTGGTAGCAAACCGTTCTGTCATGGGAATTTTTCCGTCTCGTTTTGCTTGAGCAATAGCCCCCGCTACAGCGACAGCATCTTGACTATTTAATGTCACTAACTGTGACAACTGCAACTCATATAACCTCGTATTCACCGCTCCCAGTTGGGTCGGCGCATTCTTTTTTGTAAAGTCTACAATCGTTTTTGTTACAAACGCAGGGTCATCTGTACACCCTTTTTTATCTTTCGCATTTGTGACAAGCATCCCGCAAAGAAGTCCATCAACCCCAAGAGAATCTCTATCGAGCATCTCTAAAAGAATATTTGTACGTTTGTCTGCAAATTCTTTAGCTTCCGTAACTCCCACTACTGGAGTTAGTTTATTTACAACCGCTTCGGCTGAATCACACGGCACACCGTTGCATAATTTTGCATTACTTTGATACAGAACCATATAGATCTGACGCTGTTCTAGACCCTGATCCATAATCCTTGAAAGCATTATTTTCTTCTCATCCTCTGAAAATTTGGCACTAGTGATCTGTGACCGTATCACCTGTTGTATTGAAAGAAGATCTTTCGTCAAATCTGAACATTCAGCTAAAGACTCTTTGGAAGGACGAGGGCCTTGATTGGCAACGCAAGCTCCAACCTGCGCACTTTTGTTTAAATATTCATTCTCTAACTTCCCCAAAACAACCTCTTTATAGTGAGATTCCAGTTTTTCTGGTGTATCAAGTCCTAGGGTGGTAAGCTTTTCGTCAGCCTTTGCTTTCGCTAGATCCAGTTTGGTTTTAATATCACCGCAAACATCACTCCTTTCATAACTACTATCCTCAATGCCATCCAAGCACGTGTCATACGCCTCTTTCAGTGAAAGATACGAATCCGTTGCAGTCGCGCTTTGTTTGTTAAGAAGTCTTTTTTGCTGGAGTGTCAGGTCTTCTTCTCTCGTAAACCCAAAGGTGGTTTCCAAAACTTTTTTCGCATCGCTCACTTCTTTAGAGATTTCCTCGCACCCGCGTGCTGAATCGTATTTATCCGCACACGTATTGAGCTTGTCTACCAGTGCCAAATATTCCTCTATCTTTTTATTTTTTTCAATCAAATCCGAAATTGTCTTTTTCCATTCCACGCCAATTTTCGTATCGAGTAAGTTTTTTTGACCCTCGGCAAGATTTTTCTTTAACTCTTCTACACATTTTGAGTCAGCTTGACCTTCACTTTTACATGCAAGAAAGTCATTTTGCTGAGAGACAAACTCTTCGGCTTCTTTTATGTATTCCTCGGCCTTGCCAAGGTAGGAAGGAATAACGCTCAACGGACACCCGGGACATTGTTCCCACATACCAAGGGTCGGATCTTTAGGATGTGGCACACAGCGCCAGCGCTGATTATCATTCATCTCTGTCGGAGCATCCCCATAGTCTTCTCCAGTCGCGACAGCATTTTCAGGAATAGAAACGTCATTTGCCCCATAACACGTCACTTCTTTTTTGGGTTGTTCAATTGGACTAAACTCAGCTCTTTGGATCAAAGATAAACCGCCAAACGAAGAAGGTGCTCCAGCTATGGCAGGAGACACTCCTTGTGCAGCCATAAGACACTTTTCATAATCTCTCTCTGTCATACGCCCTGCTGCAAACTCCGCATCACAATCAGCCTCCGTCTTTGGCACTTTCGGTGTGGGGACTGCTACTGGCCGAAGAGTAGTTGAGGGGACTGGGGCAACCGGAGCAACTCTAGGATAATCCTCTCGCGTTCCTCCCCTAGCTGAATTAAGTGCAGGATCAGGTACAAGAGCAGGCTTACATATCGCATCATTATAAGTCTCTGTCGATCCATTTGGACACCGCAGGAAACAAAAAGGCCAACATTTTTCTCCTGGTTCTAACGGGAAGATTGTGACTCCACCCGCAGTCACTTGCGTTGTCGGGAAACATTGTTTAGTTTCCGCAATATAAACTTCTCCATCTTTGCAATTTTTATTTAAAATCAGTTGTTGTGCTGTTGTAAGTGCGCTAGGCGCTTGAGGAGGAGCAGGCGTATTGGTTGGGACAGATGCTACTTGACGAATCGTTGGCGTCACAGGAAAATTTACTTTACACGTAGACTCACATGCAGTTGAGTTCTGACAGAGCTGTATACAGTCAAAAAATGTTAATTTCAACGTTGGCACTGGCGACACCACAACTGCTACTGGTACAGGTGTTTTTTCCGCGATAGGTGTTGTAGGTATAACAACTGGTATAGGGGTGGCGCCCCAAGCTGCAGCGATAAGACACTTTTCATATCCTATTTCCTGTATTGATCCAACTGGATTTGGATACTGTGCATCGCATTTCTCTTTTGCCGTAGGTACTTTTGGCACTGGCGTCTCAATCACTGCTACTGGTTCAGGTGTCGCCACCACTATAGGAGGCGCAGTAGTTGTGACTACAACGGGTGAGGTGCCTTTACCAGCCAATAGACATTTTTCATATACCATTTCTTGACGTGCATCATCTGGATTAGTAAAATTCTCGTCACATTTTTCTTTTGGCGTTTGCATCTTCTCTGTTTTTGGCGCACTAGTTACTACTGGTACAGGCGTTGCTGCGGCTGCAGCCTGCTCGTCTCGTTCATCTTTGCCAATTTTTGCAGGTTTAGCTTTTTGAGTCGGCTCCTTTTTTAATTTTGCTTTTTCTATATCCGCACAATCTTCTGGTCCAAATTTACATTTAGCAAATTGTCGTAATTCACCCACAGGATCTTGTTTCGACACGCGGGAAACGGTAATAAAAGTGCCTATGCTAAACACCACAAAAAGTACCAGCGGCAATATTTGGATAAATCCTGAAGAATTTCTATCCCTCGACAAGCTCGGGATTACACGAAAATTTATCAATCTATTATAACAATCTATAAAAAAGTGGATCAATAGTGACGATTTTGAAGACTGAGGAGATTTTTTGGTGTATTCACTTTGAATTGGCTCTATGATATGGTTTATCAAGGATTAACAAAAGCCCCGATATCCCCAAATGTTTCATCCCGCCGCTTTTGGCGGGACAAAACTTTATATCAGGTCTCTTATTACTACTATGAAGCCGTAAGGCGTATAAAGTCAAGAAGAAAATGTAAGATGATCTCTCAATTTTCCTAAAAGATGATTTCTCAATTTTCACATCAGCAAGACCTTTAGTATGCTTGACTGATTGTAACGTAAATACAAAGCTCAATGAGCAGGTTGTAGGCTTTTTGCCTATAAGAATTTAAACCGTGCAAATTGAGAAATCAAAAAACGACGTAAATTGAGAGATCACTTTACAAAAGTCAAGAAGAAAATAGGCCCTTGACAACCACTCCCCATTTTCGTCTACACTAATAGAGCCACATGAAGAATGTGCTGTATCGATTCATTCGAATATGTGGCATAAATAGTCGTAATCCTAAATAATTGAAGCAATTATTTAGGAACGAACCATTAAAATGAAAAAGAAAATACATCGAAAGATTTCAAGGGCTACTCGCACAAAAAGTGCAAAACCTAAAGAATCGCTCCTCGTTCTCATCCGAAGCTGGATGCTTCTTGTCATGTTTGCACTGATGTTGGGGCTTGGTGCTGTCGTCGGCACTTTCTTTAACGAAAAGTCAGCAGAGTCTACGCCAGTTGTCGCCGGAGCTTCTATTGAGGCAAGATAATCTCACCTTCTCGTTTCTAACACTATCTTTTTTTGTTATAATCCTTTTATCACGTTCACGGGCCTATAGGTAAGTGGTATACCGCTATCTTCGCATGATAGAGTCGCCAATTCGATTCTGGCTAGGTCCACAAGAAAGAAAACAAATAGGACTTATAAGTCTTATAAGACGAATTAGTCAAATATGATTATGAATAAATCAGGTGGCTATGAAAGCCTTTTAGTGTATCGATTTGCAGTGGTGATATATGATTTGACAGAGGTATTTTGTCAAAAATACCTATTTAACCTCGCATTTAAGCGAGACGTTGAGCAAATGCGACATGCAGCCCGAAGTGGGAAGCAAAATATCGCTGAAGGGTCACTCGAGAATAGTGTGGAGGGAAACCTAAAGCTTACTGGGGTTGCGAGAGCGAGTTTTGGAGAATTGCTTGAGGACTATAAAGATTTTATTCGAAGAAATAGTTTGTCTTTGTGGGAGAAAAATGATCCTAAAATATTGGAAATACGAAAAATACGAGACGATGCCAATGGGTCAAATAAGTCTAATAGGTCTTATCAGTCGTATGTTTCTTATCTAGAAAAACCCGAAGAATTTGCTAATCTTATGGTCACGTTATGTTATACAGAGGGATACTTGATGGATCAGTTATTGAAGGCTATAGAAAATAAATTTGTCGAAGAAGGCGGGTTTCGTGAAAATTTATTTCGAAAAAGAAGAGAGTATAAAGAGAAAGGGCCTGTGGTATACCGGTAACACGTCGCTATGGCATAGCGAAATAGGGGGTCCGATTCCCCCCAGGTCCACACTTCTCCCGCTGAAAGCGGGATTCGTGTGGCACAGCCGCGCAAGAAGTGTGTCCCATGAAGCTTTATGCGAAATGGGACGTCATATTTTACTTCAAAAACGACAACGGGTTCACAATCGTGCCATTTTTCCGTACTTCAAAATGAAGATGTGTGCCTGTAGATTTACCCGTTGATCCCATTTTCCCGATCACCTGTCCGCGCGTAACCTTATCTCCGGTCTTTACATATATTTCAGTCATATGCGCATAAAGTGTTGACAGCCCGTCACTATGACCTAAGATCAGATGGTGTCCATACCCATACTTGAGATACTCTACCAATACCACCTGTCCATCAGAAGCAGCAGTCACCGGCGGCTGAGACGGATTCGCGATATCTAACGCTAAATGATACCAAATCGGATATTGGGTAATCACACCCACACTTGGCCACGAAAATTGTCCACTCCCTCCGGCGATAAGTGGTCTGGTAGTAAATGATCGAGGAATTATCGGTGCTGCTGCAGGAGGCACGCCATCCGGCACGATAAGCGTCTGCCCCACGTTTAATGCAAACGTATCAAGATCAGCGAAATCATTGAAAGGAAAGTTAAGTATTTTTTGCGCTTCCGTCTGATACCGTTTTGCTATCGAATAAATCGTATCTCCTTCCCGCACTTTATGCACAATTCCCGTAACAGGAGGAATTTTTAATTCTTGCGCTATACTCAAACTATCTCTTTTTAGATCATTTGCCCACTTTATACTATCAACGGATACACCAAACTTTTCCGCAACTGTTGATAGGGTATCACCGCTTGTGACTTGATATGTTATGATTTGATCACGTGGTTTTTCGGATATTTGGGTTTGGATACCATATTCAGATACATCAAGAGACGTAAGTACAGCTGATGGTGCCGTAAAATCCGCAAGTGCTGATGGCACACCCGAAGGATAACTGTTGGCTAAAATAGGTGCCGACACGAATGCCGAAACGACCAAAACACTGACGGAGAAATGTAAAAATGGCCGTTGATATCCTCCGCGTCTGGCCATAAGCACATCCACCAGGACATCCTTTTTTGATTCAAAACGTACACCGAAATTTCTCAACCTACGAGAAATGTACATGTACCAACCCTGTCCCCACAAGCGTATATCATCGATAAGAGTAGCTATGAATTTTCTCATACTGTATTGTCGTGGTAGCTTAGTCTTTCCCGAGGACGTCCAAAAATTCTTTATTTGACTCAATTTTGCTCATCTTGTCGATAAGCATGAGGGTTCGCTCATCATCAGACAAAAGAGTGAGCATGTGCCGCAATGTAATAATCCGCTTCATACTCTCTTCCCCCAAGAGCAATTCATCATGGCGCGTGCCGCTTTTGCCTACATCGATAGCCGGAAACACGCGTCGTTCCTGAAGTGATCGGGAAAGATGAAGCTCCATGTTGCCTGTACCTTTAAATTCTTCGTAGATGAGGTCATCCATCCTGCTTCCCGTCTCTATAA
>CAYIXE010000003.1:0-45620 GCA_964367095.1 uncultured Gammaproteobacteria bacterium
TCAAACGAAAACTGAGAAATCAGAAACTCCCGAAAATTGAGAAGTCAGTTTACATCCCTCTACCAACAGTATGAAGCTTTTCGTAATTGGTAGACACTTATGGTCATTGACAAAGCCCGATTTCTTGCGCAAGAATAGAAAGTAGGATATAATTTAGAAGATATGGGAAAAATACTTGCTCAAGCCAAACTCGAAATCAAACAGCCAACGGACATAGTCAAAATTACTGACATCGGTCAACTCATCTCGGCTTTGGTTGGTACGACGCTTATCATCGCTTCACTTTTGGCATTTCTCTATCTTCTGATGGGCGGCATCAAATGGATTACATCAGGCGGCGATAAAGCAGGCATGGAAGAAGCGAGAAATAAAATCACGCACGCGATTGTAGGCCTTATCATCGTAGGAGCAGCATGGGCCATCATGAATCTGGTACAAAACTTCTTGGGTGTACAGATCATTGGTGGAAGCTTGAATTTTCCCAAACCCTACTAACACAAACGCTTCTTGAGTATTGAGAATACTTCTCTCATAATACATATATGGCTGAATGGAGTAATTGTTTTGAGAAAATACTCATCGATGGAAAAGACGTTGCTGAAAAAGTGCCAACTATCCGATGCTTAGAGCCTCTTTTTGCAAATATTGTATATGCCGTGACGGCATTTGGGGGTATCGCTCTCTTTCTCATGCTTTTGGTCGGCGGATTTAACTTCCTTTTCTCGGCAGGCGATCCCAAAAAACTTGAGCAGGCCAGGGGGACCATAAGCCAAGCAATAGTGGGACTTCTCATCATGTCTGCGGCGTATCTTATCATCAATCTCATTGGCAAATTCACAGGAATCGAGAGTATCACCACATTTTCTGTTCCTGAGTTTCAATAAAAAGCGTTACGGTCATTGCGCCATACAAATGGTTTTGAGATAATAATTTTAGTATGCCACGAATCATAAAATACCCTGTCACAACAATCTTTTTCGTATTTCTTGCCATAATTTCTCCTATCTCTTCAGTTTTCGCACAAGAAAATGAAGAATGCTCATGGATAGGTGAAACCATGTCGTGCTTTACGCAAGTTCTTAAAAAATCAAACGAGGGAACGCTGAATAAAGAAGGGTCAGAATTTGCCACAACCAACAATAGTATCAACGCTCTCTCCATCATGATTGGCGGCGCGTGGGAGAAAACCAAAGAAGGAACCGCTATACCCTTAAACTTTCAAAATGGTGCGTTAAGCGGCCTCGGAGGCTCAATGATCGCTATGTATGCTAATCCCCCAGCTTCAACGAAAGAGTATGCGATAGATTTAGGAAAAACACTTGGCTTTATACCAAAATCCGCCATGGCTCAAGGCATCGGTTTTGCTGGTTTAGCGCCTCTTCTTCCTCTTTGGAAGGTGTTTCGTGATGTTTCCTACGGCATACTTGCAATAATTCTTATCGTCGTAGGCCTTATGGTTATGTTTCGCAAAAAAATCGATCCAAAGACGGTGGTCACGGTCCAAAACTCCATCCCCCGCATCGTGGTTGCATTACTTCTTGTCACTTTTTCATACTTAATCGTAGGTCTTATGATTGATGGCATGTATTTACTGATAACACTCTCTATCTCAATGATAAGCTCAGCTACTGGAGAGACAATTGGACAAGCCCTAAGCTTTGCAAATGCTCCCAGAACCGTAGCAAGTGCCATAACTGGCAATGATGATGGAACGGTTTATAAACTGTTAAATTGGGTAGTTAATGATAAATTTCCTACTACAGTAGGAAGTGCAGTAGAAAATTTACTTAATACTACATTAACTACTACCGGCCTAGGCTCATTTACCATTGACACTACTCATACCACAAAGGAGGTAACAGACTCGCTTTTTAATGGCGGGCTTTGGGGCATGACTAAATTCTTTTTTGGAAGCGGATTGAATGCGTGGGACGATCTTAGTGCTAGCTTAACCCCGTCCCCGTCAAACAAGTTTGCGGTAAATGCCCTCACTGGGATTCTTGGATATTTTATTGGTGGTCCCAAGGGGTTTGCTGCAGGACTTACGATTTTTAGCGCACCGGGCCTTTTAGTTTTGATAATACTGTTAGTTTTACTTTTTGGCTTCGTGCGCATCGTCTTTATGCTCATTGATGCGTACATAAATATCATAATTTCTCTCCTAATCGCACCGTTTCAGTTGGTCCTTGAGGCAATTCCCGGATCTACTTCTTTTAGTTCGTGGATTCGTCACTTACTCTCTAAAATTATTGTCTTTCCAATTACCATCGTTCTCCTTTTAGTTTCAGCGATACTTACCTATCAACCAAATGCCACCTCAATATGGGCGCCGCCGCTTCTTGCAGATGAAGGAGCGTACGGAATGGCCGGCCTCATTGGGCTTGGCATGATCCTTATTATTCCAACGTTTGTCGCTGGTATTCAAAAATCTATGAAGGCTGAGCCCGCAATACCTGGAGGAGTCGGTACTATGCTAGGCCCTCTTGGCCAAGGAGTAGGATCGCTCATGAATATCTTGTATCAAGGAAGTATGATCAAGAGCATGCTTCCAGGAAAACACGCATCGTCACCATCACACGTAGTTAGAAAGGGATCCCAACAAGGATTTGGGGCACTCACTGGTGAAGGCCAAGGCGAGGAACACTCGTAGAAAATTAATGTCCTCCGCCGTCTTTTTTCCCTTCTTCGGTCACCGCCTGCGTGGCGGCGGTAGCAATGGTAATCGCAAAAAGCACAAACCAATATTTGCGAACGAGCGCCCATGTCCGAGATCCCAAGCGCGTCTTAAACTCGTTTCGCAAATCGTGTGCATACTCATGATGATTGATAAATAGACCCATTTGTTCCATGCCGGAGATAATTTCTTCCATCTTCGCCTCGTCATACGCATTGGCATGCGCACCTGTGTAACGCACTGCATATGATATATATTCACCAAATGAATGCGGCCAGTGCGTCACTTTCTCATCCATCAATTTCTCCCACCGTTGTTTCCCTGCAGCAAATTTCAATGGTTTTAAAATCCATGCATCTTTCAACCATCGCAAGTCCCACTCAGCTATTCCTTTAATAGCCTTCGTTCCCAAATCAAATGGAATCCATTCTAAATTAAGGTGCCTGTGTCTGTTCATCTCCAAAAATACACGGGCTAATTCTTTCACTGTCGCCTCAGCAGCATCCGCTCCGGAATAGTCTATAATCGCTTCGCGCACCTCTTTAAACTTTTCAAGCGTCTTGAGGGGGTCGGTAGGTGACAATACCATTTCTTGGTTAGAAATGATAGCTAAAATTGCATCGCGTGCTCTCATCTGTCCGCCTACATCTCTAATCCTTCTGTGCATCGCCACAGTTCCCAACTGATAAAAATTTGTGTCTTTCCAATCAAAGTCAGTCAAAGACATGGTAAGAGGAAGACTAAGTTCCGCAACAGCGTCCATTTTTGTATGAAAAGTTTTTCCGCCACCGGTTTCTACTTTTCTCTTTTCATACACAACAGATTGCATGTCTTCAAGCACTTTTCTCATCTGTTCTTGCCTGCCCGCATCTGTTACTCCAAGCGATGTCAAAAACGGAGACATGAGCGCGTCAAAGTCTTTCTTGTCTGCCATGTCAATTCTTGCAAATTGCCACTCTTTTTCATGTGCCGACTTTAATTCCGCCAAGGATAACGCCTCTTTAAAATGCCCCCACTCTTTATCGGTAATGCCGTGTTTTAACAATATTTTTTCTGAATCTTCCTGCAATAACTCCAAAAACTTCGAAGGATTTCTTCTCAGCATTCGGTCAAGAATAGGTTTTCTTTCCTCTGCGTTTTTAGCAGCCAGCAACTGAATTGATAATGCTTGATTATCCAAAAGCATCGCGTTCTCAGGCAACTTTTTCATATCCATCACTTTGTTTCGAAATTCATCAAACACACCCTTCTCAAGCCGCCATCCGGTGCCATCATAAAATCCGCCTGTTTTCATAAATCCAGGGCCCAATAATTCACTAAACGATATACCGCTTATGTCTTCTGCAAATTCTGCCGTTTCCATGGCGGCTTTTTTTGCCGCGTCGTGCTCTCCATGCTTTGCTTCTCTCCATTCTTTCGTGTGACTCAACTTCCCGTGAGATTCTCCTCCACCACCAAACAATCCGCTGATTTTTCGCCGGACCCAACTCGTTTTTTTCTCATCTATTTTTTTTGTATTTAATAAATTTTTGCGGAAGACATTTCGCGCTGCTTTTCCAAAGTCTCCACCTATACTAAAACGAGACGCAAACACTTCCGGATTAAAAATACGCTGCAGGTCTTCAAACGCAGGCGCGCGCATTACGTCTTTTCCGGATGGAGACTCATGCCCCGACGTCCTGGGTGCAACAGACATCATCGCGCCAATCATCGCCATGCGGCCTGATCCAATCATCGCAGTTCGGGCCGCCCACAAAGCCATACGCACTTCATACTCCGGCGGCTCTTTACCATTGTGTGTACTTTTATAGTACTCTGTAAGACGCTTGCGAACCTCAATGTCGACGGGTGACAATCCTCTGGTTTGAAGCAGTTTTTGAGTAAAATTATCGTCAATAGACAATTCTCGCTGAGCATAAATTTTATAAAGCCTATTCACTTCCTGCAATTGATCCAATTCTTTTTCGGTTAGTTTCGTGCCATCCTGTTGTTTCTTTATAAGCCCATCGCGCTCGGCCTGAAGTTTGGTAAGCTTAATGTGCATCTCGGTATAGCTTTGTACATCATCATCCCACAGCATGACGCCCTCTGCCGCTAGATCATTTTGGGTTTGAATTTCATACATGAGCTTTTGATCCTCTACAGTGAGAGAACTTTGGGTTCTCTCTCCTTTCTCATTTACCCCTTCTTCACGCTGTTTGCTTTTTAATTTCTCAAGAAGCTCTTCGCGTGTTTTAAATTTCTCGTTGTTCCACTCAACAGGGCTCTCCATGTACTTAACTGCCTCGCCATACTTTCGTCGTTTTTCCGCCATCGTTTCAAACATGACGTGTTCATATAGGTTATATGCAACGTTTGAGTTATCGAAGTTTTTATAGAGATGATCTAGGTCAGCGCCGGTCAAAAGCGACATGGCCTTTAAACGATCTTTCACATCCCCCGGGTTATACATCAGACCCTTTACTGAATACTCAAATTGCCCTCGACTATCCCAGTGCTTCTGATACAGCTGAACTGCTAAATGATACTCATCGCCGTATTTCCATACCAAGTAATCCTTAAACTCCTGGAAACGCTGCTCGTGGGTTAAGCCCGGGCGCGACTCTTCCCGACCCATAGAATAAATCTGATCGATAAAGTTAAAGTACCAATCCGCCTCTCCTTCTGCTCCTCGTTTGAAATATTTACTTATTTCATCTTTGGTGATATCCCGAAACATAAATGCTTGATTATCAACATGCTCAACCCCTTTGGGAGCATCATTTTTTACTTCCGACCATCGAATAATACCTCGCGTGTCTTCCGCCTCTAGTTTCTCCGCCACCCACGCCTCAAGCGTACGCGCGCGGTTGACCGCCTCACGAACAATCTTAGGATCAAGATTGTCTTTCTGTCCTGCCTTCACAATCTCTTTCACCACATTATCAACCAAGTGCTGATCACGAAACAGTGAATTAGGATCAACTTCTAATCGAAACTGCAAATTCTGCAATTCTTTCCCGACAGATGTATCCTTTAACAGTGATTCATTTGGTCCGTCGTAGAGCTGTTTGATTATTTCTTTATACTCAGGATCAGTGATGCCGGAGGACTCTTCCTGATCTGACAAGCCTGATCCACCTGAAATTTCCGGCATTGCGCGAAGTCGTAAATCTGACAAGCTCGGATTTTGTTCAATAATGCGATTTAAATACTTACGGGCCTCAACTCCTGTTTCGCTAAAATATCCCGCTTCTGCAGCGACATTTGCAAGACGTTCTCCAATTGAACGCATATAGGTAGCATCTTGTAACATCGCCTCATCTGCTACCAAAAGCGACTCAACTATCGAAAATACTCGCTCATCTTTAGGATACTCGCCACTGCCGATGATTTTTTGTGCAGCCTCTTTCACTCCTTGAGATAATTTGTTGGTAAACTCAATCATCCGCTCAGCGAACACCGAATGAACATCACTTGGGGCCACATTTTCTATTACTGGCCCCTCAGCTGGTTTTACTTCCTCTAGGTTTGGCTTTGGCTCCGCGGCCTGAGCTGCTGCTTTTTTCGCAGCCTCAGCAATTCTTCTGGATAATTCTTCTCCTGCCATATATTTATTCTATCCTTTAGGGAAGGTGCATACAAGGCGAGGTGTCAGAGGAGTACATATAATCCATGCTCTTTCATGTAGTCTTCAATTCCCAAAGGGACAAACGTATCGTTGGGCAATCCTCGTTTGACACGTTCTCTAATTTTGGTTGATGAAATATCTGTTACGGTAAGAAGCGGATCAGAAACTACCGTCATTCCGCTTGGCAACGGCGCATACGAATACCCTTGTCTTGGGAAAATATAAAAAGGCAATTTTTTAAGGAGTGCTTTCCAATCTCCCCACTCGTCCATTCGCAAAATCCAATCACTCCCAATTAAAAAGTGATACACATGCTCTGGTGGTAAAAATCTAAGAAGTTCAACTGTATCTCCGGAGAGTTTGTGCACAATCTCAAAATCACATATTTTTATCCGTTTCGTCTCAAGCATTTTTGTCATGGCGAGGCGATCATTGGCAGGCGCCATGTCTGTTTTTGGTGGTATTTGTCCGTAATTGGGAAGAAGCCATACTTCATCCGTGGGAGTAAAATCCAACACCTGTTGTGCTATCTGAAGATGCCCTAAATGCGGCGGGTTAAACGCGCCACCAAACAATACAATGTTCATGGTATATCACTAAATTTTGTTTACGAATACAACTTAATATCTGCAATTCTACTAAAATGCTTACGGTTTTTTGTAACTAATACAAGATCATTTACTAAAGCTGTCGCCCCAATGATTAAATCAAAATCTTCCAGCCTTGATCCTTGTTTTTCTAAACCAACTTTTAAATTAATAAAATTATCAGCTATTTTTTGATCAAATTCTACTACCGCAATATCTAGCTCAATGAGAAAATCAGTAAAGTATTTACGTGCTTTATCAGGGTTATTTGATCTTCGGATACCATAAACAATCTCAGACCACGTGATAACACTTATAAACAAATCATCTTTTGCGACGCTTACAATTGAAGAAAGATACTCACTCTTATTATTTAGATGATCAATAATGACATCGCTATCAAGAAGAAGTCCCATGTTAATTAAATATCTTAAAACTTTTTCTAAAAGATTTAGAAGATTTTACTATTTCTTTTGAATCGTGCGCATCCCAGACTCCTGAATATTTCGCCATTATTTCAGATCGAGATACCGCTTTGTTTGTTGAATTTGCAACTTTAATAATTTTAATCATAGGTTTACCCATTTTTTCCACAATAATTTCATAATCTTTGTAATACGCTAGATTCATTAGCTCCCCAAAATTTTTCCTCGCCTCGTATGCAGATATTGTTTTTAACATAACTAGTCAAATTGTACAATTTGATCAATCTGATGTCAAGAAGAAATTATATCGTTTTTGTATACCTCTCGCGGCTGCCGCGCACCACCTTCTCTCTGTTTTGGTTGACGGATCGGGGAAGCGGCAGGGTCGTCGCTGAAAACGGTGGTGACGTTTGATTATCGATAGAGAGCTTTAACACAATCTGATAGTTGCCAAGAGAAACCAACTCATCCTCCTTATACCGTTCTCCAAATTCGCGAGAAAGAAGCCTGCTATCGGCAGCTCCCACGGAAAATGAAATGAGTGAGCCTGCATTGCCAAAAATTGCTTTTTGCACCTCCTCATCTATTTGTCCCACATACTGATTGGCAAGTGTTAAATCGAGGCGATACTTTCTGGCTTCTGATAAAATTTTGATAAATGATTGCGTCGCAAAATTTTGAAATTCATCGACATACAAATAAAAATCTCTACGCTTTTCTTCTTCAATGTATACTCTGTTCATAGCGGCTAATTGAATTTTGGTGATAAGCATGGCACCCAAAAGGGCGCTGGTATCTTCTCCGAGCTTTCCTTGGGATAAATTGACGAGAATTATTTTCCCCTCGTTCATCATGCTTTCTAAATCAATTGTTGAATGCGGCTTGCCAACGATATTTCGAATAGTTTGAGACGACAAAAATTGTCCCACCTTGTTTAAAATTGATGAAATGGATTCACTGCGAAGTTGAGGTGATAATTTATTAAACTCATTTACCCAAAAACTCTTAAGCACTTTATCATCAAGATTTTCTATAGCCTTCATACGAAATTTTTCGTTTGTGAGAAGTTCCGGAATATCTAAAAACGTGGAGTCAGGTACGTGCGTCAACGTCAAAATCGTATTTCGCAAAATATACTCAAGTCTTGGGCCCCAGCTCATGTGGTAGAGTTTATAAAATATCGAGACGATGCCGGAGGCCACTAACTCTCGATACGCTGGATTTTTCACTTCCAGGGGATTTAGATGAAACGGATGTTCTATGTCTGCCGGATCTAAATATACCACGTCATTTATCCTATGAGACGGCACGTAGGTCAATAATATATCCGTAAGATCTCCGTGAGGGTCAATGACAGCAACCCCTTCACCGTTTTTCATATCATTTATTGCCATATTGGCTATAAGGGTGGATTTCCCTGTCCCTGTTTTTCCAATGATGTAGAGATGTTTACGCCTGTCTGTTCGTTCGACCCCAAATGTGGTTACCGTATTTTTAAATTCTGTACGTGCGAAAAAATTAATGTGTTTACGCGCCGTCTCATCTTCTGTGGCAATGGGAAGATTGGAAGGCGGCTCTCCCAAAAGTCGTGCTCCCCACCCAATATTTTTAATCATCGAAAGTCCCAACCCCTGAGGATGCCAAAGAGAAGCAAGTTCTGAATTTCCCAATATTTGTCCGACGGGAAACCCCCGAATACTTCTCTCTATAAACCCTTTCGCAAAAGCTTTTTTCTGCCAGAATGCTGGTTTTTGTACTAAAAAAGCATTTCCTTCACCCAGCGTATACACGCCAAGCGTCCCTGCGATACTTGAAAGAAGCCCCTCCGCTTCGCTCTCTGTTTGTCCGACGCAAAGCATGCGAAATGCCGTAGAGAATCCAACTTGTGCAAGTTTTTGTTCGATGATACGGCTATGAGGATGTGATTTGGTTCTCCCAGTCGTTGATGATTGATCGGGAACACCTGCGGCTATAACGCTTGCCCCCTTTCTCTGCCAACTATTTCCAGCGGGTGAAATACAAAGCTGCAATGCAATTGCTTGAGTTTTTGGTAATTTTGCAATTTGTCCTAATACGCTTGCTAAAATATCTACATCTTTTAAGTCTTTGTACGTCTTTAGTGGATAATAGTAACTATTCCCCAACATGACGTTTCCCATCATGTGTGAAAGGGTAAAAAAGTGCTCTGCATAATCTGAAACAGGGGTCAACATTACTCTCGGGTATTGGGCGGTAAGCTGGCCCTCAATATATCCGCGCCTCGTCTCAAGAACACCGACAAAAAAATGAATTTGGCTGTTTACTGCTACTATTTCAAAACTAAACGATTCGTGGGTGTCGCGTTTGCCCATGAGCCACTCAATAATCCCAACATGAGATTTCCCACCTAGAGCGGCAAACACCTGTTCCATCGCAAGGGGCGACTCTTCGCTGTCGCGACTATTTGTCAATTCTAGAAGAACTCTCCCCTTTTCCATGTATCCATCTTATCATAATTTGAAAAAAATTCTCTGTCCGTGAAAACATTAAAACACGAGTTTTCACGGTCCTGATGCGCTTTGTACCCCTTGTCACACGACGCGCACCTTCCTACAATGGTTATATGGAGCAACATCCTGTCCCCCAAAACGTAACCACGTTTCAGTTTCGCTTAATCGGCGACATGACCCTCAAGCAATTCGGGTACTTGTGTGCTGGGAGCGTCTTGGCCATTATTTCATACAAGTTGCCTCTTCCCTTTTTCTTCACGTGGCCGCTTACAACTGCCTTTGCATTGCTCGGTGTTGGATTTGCGTTCGTTCCCATAGAGGAACGACCGATGGATGTGTGGGTATTTTCTTTTTTCAAAAGCATTTATAGTCCAACCCAATATATTTGGCAAAAAGGACACGCGCCAAAAGTGCCCGCCTCTCGCGTCGCGCCTGCCCAACCGACAAAAACACTCGCGCCGCAATCACAACCGGCACAACAACCCGCCACCCCAAATCTTCCATCTGTCGCACACATTTATGCGCCACAAGTAATCTCAACACACAAGCCAAAAACGTTTTTAGATCAGATTATTAATTTTTTTACTTTACCCGCTAAGACCACAACGCAAGTCTCGCCTCTCAGGCCATCGCCCGCAGCCTCACCGATTGTAAAATCCGTCACGGGCGTGCGACCACCAGAAGCAGCTCCTGTGGTTTTGACCACCGCTCCCGTTGCGACACCTATAAATGACCATAAAATACAAGAACTGGAGTCTGCCATTTCGATGCTTCGTGCACAACTTTCTAACCAAAACATCGCGAGTGATCGCGTACTTGAATTACAAAAGCAACTAACTGACGTGCTCAAAGACAAAACACGAACAGACGATGAGCTCGTCTCCCTCAAACGTCAGATAAATACTGCATCTTTAGAAAACGCAGCGAATCCGCCAGTGTCCCCGATTTCAAAACAACCAAACAGTGAGCCAACAGTCAAACCATTTAGCTCTATAGACGCTGGTGTACGAGCGGGAATTCCACGATTTACAAATGTTCCAAATGTTATAACAGGAATTGTCCAAGACGATACCGGGGCGTTTCTCCCGGCCATTCTTATAACCGTTACCAACGCTGATGGCATTCCTATGCGGGCGTTAAAAACCAATAAATTAGGCCAGCTTGCCGCATCTACTCCGCTTCCTAATGGCGTCTATGTTATCGAAGTAGAAGACCCGCGAGAACGATTTATTTTTGACCGCATACAAGTAACATTAAACGGATCCGTCGTACCGGCCCTAGAAATTAAAGCAAAAAGTCAAAAACAGGTATCGAGAGAGAAAATGGCACAAGATATTTTTGGCAAAGCACCAATGTAGACTATGGCAGACACAATTTCACCCATACGGTCCTCTACACAACTCTTCACAGAGATAGCTGATGTGGACCGCGACCTTGTTTTATTTTCCGACGGCTCGGTCGCACTCGTCATCGCAACTACTGCCGTAAACTTTGGCTTGTTGTCCGAAAAAGAACAGGACGCGATTATCTATGCGTATGCCGGGCTTCTCAATTCTCTTTCTTTTCCAATCCAGCTTATTATACAAACCATACACAAAGACATATCCGCATACTTAGGACTATTAGAAGATAAAGAAAAAACACAAAAAAATCCTAAATTAGCCAAAAGCATACATAGCTATCGAGCCTTCGTGTCTTCTATGGTAAAAGAAAAGGTGGTCTTAGATAAAAAGTTTTATATTGTGCTTCCCTTTACGGCAATTGAGCTTGGTATTTCTGCCTCTCCGCTTTTTAATTCCAAGAAATCCGGACTCCCGTTTGATAAGTCTTATATCTTAGATCGTGCAGAAATAGTGTTGATCCCTAAGAAAGATCACTTGGTGCGACTTTTGGCGCGCGTTGGTCTTCGGGCATCACAACTTTCCTCTGAACAACTTATCAAACTCTATTTTAACGCGTACAATGCGGGGTCGCCGTCGCCTGACGTATCGCATTTTGTCGCCAAAAAGGAAAATCATGTCAAATAATCAACTTTTATCATCTCTTATCGGTACATTTACAAAAGCGCCGGTTGACCAAAAGACTTCCGTCACCTCAAGTGTGGTCGGAGGGCCAATATCAATATTAGATGTCATATCTCCTCCTGCAATCGAAGTAGACTTTAACGAAGTAACTATTGGCGACTGGCACTACAGAACGCTTTTTACTGCAGGGTATCCAAGGTTTGTTTCTGCTAATTGGCTTGAGCCGCTTATTTCGTTTAACCACACATTAAATATTTCCATGTATATCTACCCCACCCGATCAGAAGAAGTGCTTGAGAGTTTAAAACGTAAAGTGGGAGAAATGGAAGCCACTATACAATCAGATCTAAAGCGCGGCCGCGTCATCGAGCCGTCTATTCAAGTCGCTCTTGAAGACGCGCTCGGTCTACAGCAAGAATTGGCAAAAGGGTCGGAACGATTTTTCCAATTTGCTCTCTACGTCACTATACCCGCCAAATCGCGCGAGGATCTTGATAAAACAACCAATCAGGTAGAGGCAACCTTGGGATCACTTCTTATCGTCACCAAAAAGGCAGTGCTTCAAATGGAGGAAGGATTTAAAACAACGCTTCCCATGGGAAAAGACAGGCTGGTCATCACACGAAACATGGACACGACGTCTCTTGCGACAACGTTTCCCTTTACCACCTCTGAACTCACCGCAAATGAGGGAATTTTGTATGGGCTAAACGAACATAATGATTCTTTAATAATTTTTGACCGCTTCACTTTAGAGAATGCAAACGCAGTTGTTTTTGGTAAGTCTATAGCTGGCTGGGAAAACGTGCTTATGCGAACCAACAATCGTGTGCAGCTTATTTCAATTGGGACCCTTGTGGATCAATTAATCAAGCAGGATGGTATTACATATCAAGACAACAACCTAGAGGGCGTTAAGAATCCAAACATAGAAATTTATTCTTTCGGAAAAGCGCTGCAGGGAGGATGGTCTCGTGTTCGCGTAGCCGCCCGCAAACCATTTACAAAACGGGAACAATTATATGAAGTCACTACAAAAAGCGGTCGCTCAATCACGGTCACAGCAGACCACTGTCTCGTTACGCTACGCGACGGAAAAATAATTGCGACTCGCGGCCAAAGAGTGATGGCGGGAGACTGTCTTCCTGTGCCGCGCCACTTACCAAATTCAATACAAACGCCAAAATTTATTGAACCAAAAGAGCTTGTCGCTAATTGGCCAGCAACCCTACCCCGAAAAATTGCCATAGACGCGCCGCTTCTCACACTTCTTGGCCTTGCCACAAGTGAGGGGCTCGTGCGTACGGACACACTAAACATCTACAATATCGACCCCACCGTTCTTGACGCTATCACCCAAAATGCACACGCAGTAGGCGCTCACGTGGCGCCAAGATTCGATGCGTCTCACCGAATGTGTGGATATAATATCCAACCTAACGCATACGCCAAATTATTTGTTGCATTGGGAGATGGAGGATTATCGGGCGATAAGCGCGTTCCGCCGTTTCTTTTTACGGCCTCTAACGAACAAATCGCTCTCTACTTACGCGCATACTTTGAAGGTGACGGCACTGTGTCTGAAAAATCAGTCTCTTGTACGTCTAAATCACACGAACTCATGTCTGATATCGCATACCTCCTGCTTCGATTTAATATCATCGGACGCATCAAGCCCAAATACAAACGGGCAACCAATTCACAAAGCATGGGAGGAACATACTGGGAACTAACAATATCTGGGGCTGATGCAATCTCTTCGTATGCTAAAAATATCGGCTTCCTCACTCAAAGAAAAAACAAAAAAACAGACGCGCTCTTGGGAAAATTATCAAACACCAATGTAGACGTCATTTCTGGGCTTGCGCCTATTCTTACAAAGCTCTATCAAATGCTCTATCAGGGTGATGATATAAAAGCGCCTGCTAATCTTTCACCACTTAAACGCGGCATATTTTCTCCTTCGCCACAACAACTAGCACACATTGTTCTGGCAGCTGAGGCTCGCATTGAAACGCTTGAAAAACAACGCTCACACATCAAATTTCTTAATCAACTCCCAGACTTGGACGCCCTCATTATGAGAGGCAAAAAAAATAGACGCCTCAACCACCTCCTCTGGTCAGAGCTTGGCTATTCTTGGCAACTTATGAAACAAAAACAAGTCATTCCTGGTGCGATAAATGTGCTTCGTGCATATAAAACCATCACAGGAGAAACCATAGCATTGTCTGAAATAAAACACATCCTTTATGAATCATTTAAAGAAACCGGCATGTCGCTTCTTCAATATAACAAAGGCCTCTGGACCTCTCTGACCCAAGAAGGCAGGAAAGATAGTGATGTTCGTTATCCCACCATTGTTGAAGCGGTGAACGTAATAAAAAAGCGCCACAAATCATTACAAACTACTATACGTCACGCAAAGAATATTTTGAAGAAATTGAAACTTCTGGCAACTGCTGATCTTTTTTGGGACCCAGTAGTTTCAAAAAAATCCATCAAGCATAGTGAGAAATATGTCTACGATCTTATTGTGGATAGTGGAACCTTCTTAACAGGGTCGGGCGGACTTTTTGTGCACAACTCCGGCGGAGGAAAGTCATATATGGTCAAGCTCGAGGTCATGCGGTCTATGATGTTTGACACTGAAGTTATCATTCTTGATCCTGAAAATGAATATGAAACGTTAGCGCTTGCAATGGGGGGCGAATATGTGCGATTTCGTTTTGGCTCAGAAACAAAGATAAATCCGTTTGATTTGGCCCTTCTCTCAGGCCAAGATGCAAATGCCGGCGAGCTTAGTCAAAAAATATTATCCCTTCATGGATTTTTCCGTGTCGTCATGGGCACGCTCACACCTTCTGAAGACGCGCTGCTTGATCGAGCACTCATTCTTACATACAAACAAAAAGGAATTACCCCTGATCCTTTAACTCACAGCAAAGAACCTCCTTTGATGGAAGATTTATACAAAACACTCGTTGGCATGGAAGAAGCGCTTGCTAAGGGCCTAGCTGATCGGATAGAAAAATTTGTACGCGGAAGTTTGGTGGGCATCTTTGACCAACAAACCAATATTGCCATACGAAACCAGCTCACTGTTTTCTCCATACGCGATCTTGAGGACGAATTGCGGCCTATCGCTATGTTTCTTATATTAGATTTCATCTGGAATAAAATAAGGCACGACAAAAGAAGGCGCCTTCTTATCGTTGACGAGGCGTGGTATCTGATGAAATATCAAGATTCTGCACAATTTCTCTATAGCATCGCTAAGCGTGCCCGCAAATACTACCTTGGGATGACGACCATTACCCAAGATGTCGAAGATTTTTTGGCGACAGACATGGGTACTGCCATTATTCAAAACAGCAGTATGCAGATACTTCTTAAACAATCAACCGCAGCTATAGAAAAAATCGCAGACGTATTTTTCTTGTCTGAAGGAGAGAAACACCTTTTGTTGTCTTCAGACGTTGGTCAAGGATTATTCTTTGCCGGTCCTGCACACGCGGCAATGCGCGTAGTAGCAAGCCCTGAAGAACATGCGCTTGCCACCACAAGGCCGCAAGACGCACCTATAAAACCGCCGATTCATGAACCAATTGCCCCTGTGGTAATCCCTACACAAACTACTCCAGAGCATATTCCCGCCACACCTTCAACGAATCGCCCCGTATTTACTGTCGAGACTGTCACATAAATAATCTATGGCAAACGAACAACTATTGGGCGAATTTGTTACCAACCTGCTTGACGATTTGCAATCAGGCGCTATTACTGCTGAAGAGGCGATTATAGCGTCTTCTCAATATGAATATGTCCGCTCTTTGTTCTCACAACGCGCTCAAGATTTGGCAGAGGCAACCGCCAGTGGCGATGAAGCGCTAAAAAATTCTCTTGTGTCCATGTTTTCTCAAACGAAAGGTCGCCTCGCCGAACTACCTGCTTTTTCTTCACAAACACCCGACATTTTGCGGGATGAAAAACAAACACGTGATACTGCAACCCTTGAGCGCGCTGCTTTTGCAGCGATACGGAAAGAAACAAAAATAAAAATCTCCTCGCGCAAACAGACGCGGCGAGAATTCATACACGCTCTTGTAAATCAGTACAGCGCACGAACCAACAGCCCTATTTCTGAAGCAAAAATGGATTCTTTGGTAGATTCAGCGCTTGCTGGTGCATCAAAAGAACAATCTTCTCAAGGAGCAAAACAACACTTCATAAAAGACCTCTCGCAAAAATTTGGGGCTTCTGATTCAACGTTTGAAAAAACTCTTGGGTCTTTGGTCTCCGAAGACGCCACTGATGCTATCGCGGGGTCATGGAAAGATGTTCAAATTGAAAAAGAAGCACTTGTCACCCTGTTTACCCACTCTGATTTGTCTCGTCCGGATGTGATCGCTGACGTGTTTATTCACGCAAGCGACAAAGAAAATCTCTCTGACGTCTCGGCACATGCCACAAAACTAGCACAAACTGCGGGTGCAATTTCGGCTCTTGGCACAAAACATCCAACGATAAAAGGGTCTTTTTTTTCAAGCTCAAACACAAAAGGCGTAGTTAAGGGTCTGCAGCAAGCGGCCGATGGAATACTCTCTCTTGTCGGAGAACCGCTTCGAGAAATAATTATTAAAGAAAAAATAAACGGGGTAATTCGTTCTATCTTAACAAATACTAATCAGCTGGCGGACAAATTAGGAGAACAATTTGTCCAATCGTCAGTATTTGGATTTATCTCGCAAAATATCCTTAAAAATACTAACGAAAAACCTTCAATGTCCCAGTCCACGGCAGTATTTGGCGATGTGTTTTCAAGTATATTTCGCGGGCCCCTTAATATTGCCACGGCGCGGGGCGCTCAAAACCACGTCTATGATTACTTGGTACTTGCAAGAGCAAGTAGCAACGCGCCAAAAGGCTTTTCTTTTTTAGGCACAAACATTATGCCCTGGCACCTTGGTTCTTTGCACGCTGAATACTTGCTGGCAACAAAAAGAGGGGCGGCTGGTCGGGGGAGCTGGCGTCCATCATTTGTATTACAAAGCCTGCAAGGCCTTACTTCTCTTGCTGGCAACACTCTCACTACTGTTTTTGACCGGTTCGTAGGCTTTGTGTTTTCTGGCTCTTCACTTTCGCGACAAATCCATGCGTCTCGGAGAGCCGCAGCTATGCCCCTCCCACTTTCTGAAGATCTTCCGCTTCTTCTTGCAATCGTTGTCGTTGCAACGATAGTTCTTCTCTACGTTTTCCCAACATTTTTTAATATCCCCCACCTCTCAATGACCCAAAAAATGAGTGCTCTTTTAGCGTCTCTTAATAACGGAAAAGGAGGCGTGGATAACGAACCGAGAAGCCCCAATGTTGCAGCAACAACTTTTACATGCTCGTGGTCTGGGCCAAATCCCCCTCCTTCTCCAATAAGCGTGTGCCCCGCACACGCACCAATAAGCCAAGGCCCTTTTAGCGCTAGCGGCTCACACAAGAATCTAAACGCGTATGATCTTGCCGCCCCGCAGGGAACTTCCGTGCTTGCAGCGCACGGGGGCTATGTCGTGTCATATTATAATGCGTATGCCCCAAACCAATTTGTCGACAAAAGCTATGGAAATAATGTTGTTCTCATAGGGACAAATCCCGCAACAGGAAAAACTTTTTGTACAAACTACGCACATTTACTTGGCGTATCTCCTCTCGTAGTAAGTAATGCAGGAAAACCAATTTTTGTCCCGGCCGGAGAAATTCTTGGTTATGTTGATACAACGGGATATACTTATGGATATGCGGGCAAAGGAACAGGAACACATTTACATTTTGGTTATAATCAGTCTGGGCCATTTTTGCCCCCAGGGTGTCCATAAAATATGAACAAAAAAAAATTTATGATCATAATCATGGTGGTTATTGCATCGCTGCTGACTTGGGCGTTTTTTGGTCGCTCAACTAAGCCTCCTGTAAACACGGCTGTCCCACCCTCGATAATCCTGTCGCCAATCGACGCGCCTTTTTTGCCTACTGTCCCCAACGGTGGAAATGAGCAATATACAAACATCCCAAGACTTACATTTCAGACAACTATGCCTGGGTACACTTTCGAAAAATCAAACTTTGTAGGAAAAAACATAAATACCGTTGTCTCTGCGTTTAATTATAATAAACCACTAACAACTATTGAGGGGGCAAAGACTAAATATCATTTTGGAAACTCTGGGCTGCAATCCGTCATTATTAGTGATCAGCCCCCAACGTTCTCATATGATGTCGCAACTCTTTCAGGAAAAACAGTTTCTTCGGACATTCCTTGGTATGAAAACTCTGTGTCTTCACTTGTGTACGAAAAAAATATTATTCCCTCAATATTTAAATTAGAACACCCTACTGTTTCATATATTTCACCAATAGACAGCACTCCACACAGGGCCACTCCTCAATCCGCAACTGTTATACAATTGGATTTTGAGCTTTCCCTCAATGGCTTTCCCGTGTTTGTAAACAACGCTGCGGCTTCGCCTTTAACGGCGCGTTTTGATGGAGACAGGTCCCTATTACAACTTCGTGGTTATTTGTTTCCTTCAGTGAGCACGACCCAGTCTATTGTTGGGTTAATTTCATATGAAGAGGCGGTAAACCGGCTAACGTCAAACAGTGGGGTTCTTACGAGCGCAACCACTACAAGCAACGAAAATATTGCCTCTGAACAAGCGCCGAAACAAATAGAAGTATCAAGGGTTCGGCTTGGATATCTCTATGAATATTCCTTACAACAGTTTTCGCCTGTGTTTGTCTTTTTGGGTTCGGGCGTACTTGACAACAAAGACGTTGTTATTACAACAACCGTTGTTTCTGCTCTTCCGTGACACTACCCGCTAATTCTCACTGGCATTATGATATGAATTTGACCCTCGTCTTTGGGTGACTTAAAAACCCCAGGGTTTAGAGCGCCGGTCATTTCAAAAAGCACGTCTTCTTCCATGATGTTTGAAAGATACTCGATAAGAAACCTTGAATTAAATGCGATTTCTCCCCCGTCTCCATCTATTTTCGCATCTACGTCTACAGTATTTCCTCCTGTTTGGGGAGCGTTTGCCGAGACGGTAATTTTTTGCTTGGCAAAGCTTAGTTTTATGATGTTTGCGTTGTCCCGGGCAAAAATAGCTGCGGACTTGGCCGCATGTAAAAGCAATTCTTTGTCGACCAGGGTTCTTGTTGTGAAGTTTTTTGGGATAATTCTTTCAAAAGATGGATATTCTCCGGAAAGAAGACGGGTAAAAAGAGAGGTTTCTCCTATCTTAAACCCTATTTGCTTGTCGGTCAGGTTGC
The DNA here is from genome assembly GCA_964367095.1 of uncultured Gammaproteobacteria bacterium. Classification (GTDB taxonomy): domain Bacteria; phylum Patescibacteriota; class Microgenomatia; order UBA10105; family UBA927; genus UBA927. Next base: position 19,136 of record CAYIXE010000003.1, read on the forward strand.
TTACAACAAGCTCTTGATCCTCTTTCTCTTCCTGACACATTTTAACAACTTCAAAAAGCGCCTTTGCCGGAATTACCACCCCCTCTTCAAGTGCTAATGCCGTGTGGACGTGTCGCACAGAAAGTCTGTACCCGTCCGTTGCCGCAAGAATTATTCCTTCTTCATCTTTTTTTACCTTAACCCCGGTTAGCACGGGGCGCCCTTCGTCTGTCGCTGCTGCAAATAACACGGAAGATATTGCCTCTATAAACGCCTTTTTGTCTGTTTTAGCACTCCCTTTTTCTTCAAAGCTTGGTGTTTGTGGAAACTCTGCCACTGGGGCCGTAGGGATGTTGGCTTTGTACGTTCCACAAGACACGGTGAGGCTTCCGTCTTCAAACGTCATTGTGACTGTCGACTGGGGAAGCGTCGCGACAAACTCTGTCAATAATCGTGCAGGCACACATACTTCTCCTTCTTTTTGTATTTTTCCTCCGGCCCACATGGATATTGTTGTCTCCATGTTTGTGGCGGTCATCTCGATGCCGTCTTTGGTGGCCTTCATTTTAATATTTTGGAGGATTGGTAGTTGTGGACGGGGAGGAATTATTCTTCCCACCCGTGTTAAGGCCCTCATAAAATTTTCTTGAAGTATTTGTGTGTTCATTTGCTTGGTTGTTTAATAAATTATTTTAATAGTAGTAGTAAATAGAAATAGGTGTGGAAAAGTGTATGGTTTTTATGATTGCGTGTCAATGACGGGAAAAAACACACTTTTTAAGTGTGGAAAAGGCTACAAAAAGAAGCAATAATTGTGGATAAAAATGTGGATAAAAAGAGGTTAATTGTGGAAAAGTGGAAAAGAGAAAAGTAGTTAGACCCATAGTTTTTGTTTTATCCCCAACATCGCGTTTCGAAGGTGTTCATTTGTGGACAAATCCTTTGTAATGGTTTCTACACCATGCATGATGGTTGTGTGGTCGCGTCCACCCAAAAGGCCACCGATGTCTTGGTACGTAAGGCCAAGTTCTGTTTTTGCTATATACATAAATATCTGTCGCGGCCTTGCTATGGGCCTGTCGCGTTTCGGGCCCCGAAGTTGTGTGCTTTTGATTTCGTAATACGCTGCTACCGCATCCAAAACCTCCTGCGGATTTACGCGCCTGGTTGATTTGTTTGCTTGGCCCGCGGAAAGAGGCTTGGTGTTTAGGATTGCCGAGATGAGTTCTGGAGTAATTGGTTCGTTTTTTGAGGCACTTACTGTGGTAAGGCGGCGCAGGAATCCCTCTATGGCCCGCGCGTCCATGATGTTGGCGGCGATTAGCTGGGAACAATCATTGGGTACAACAAGCCCAAGCATCACGGCTTTAATGTTTATAATTGCCGCCCGAAGCTCAAAGTCCGGCTGGGAAATGTCTACAATAAGTCCCCCCTCAAACCGGCTTCGCAGCCTATCTTCAAGCTTTGATATTTCGTGCGGCGGCCTGTCTGACGTAAGAAGAATTTGTCCGCCTTCACGAAGCACCGCATTGAACGTGTGGAAAAATTCTTCTTGTGCCGTTTGTTTACCAGCTATAAATTGCACGTCGTCAACCATCAAAAGTTGGGCGCTTCTATATTTTTGTTTAAATTGACGGGCTGTTTTCGTTTGAATTGCTTCAATAATTTCGTTTAAAAATTCTTCTCCCATGCAATAAACGACCCGAAGGTTGCCCCTTGCAAGCATATTGTTTGCGATGGCGTGCATAAGATGCGTTTTCCCCACCCCCACCCCGCCATAAAGAAAAAGCGGGTTATATGCAGTTCCCGGACTTTTGGCGACGGCGGTTGCGGCAGCATACGCCAACTGATTGCTGGTTGATACTGCAAAATGATCAAAAGAGAGGTCCGGGCTTATATGATATCTTCGGGCCACAGAGGCGGCACTCGGTGTTTCAGACGTTGCCGTTTGAGAAAAAAGTGGCCCCAAAGAGGAAGAAGTTTCTTTTTTGGGGAGCACGGAAAAGACAAGACTCGTATTGCGGCCCGTTTTGTTGTCTAAAATGCTTTTAATCAAGCTGTAATAGCGGGTTTCGGCCAACGTGCGCATAATAGGACTTGGAAATCCAACAGAGACAACGTCGCCATCCGTTGAGAGAAGCAGAGAGTTTGCAAAATGAGTTTGATACGTGGCTTTTGAAACAGAAAGCTCTATTTCAGCCAGTACAGATTTCCAAAGTCGAGTAATGTCCATAATATTGGGGCAAGAAGCAGTGTGGAAAAGTTATCCACATCCTACGGAATCAGCAATGTTTTGTCAAGAAGATGACCAGACGATCGCAGATGCGGTATAATACTCTATATGAATGATGTCACATTGCCAGACCGAATTCCCCCTTCTCTCTATCGATTTTTCTGGGATGTAGATTCGGCAAAAGTGAATCCGCGCACTTCTCCAGACTATGTCATCAATCGGCTTTTAGACAAAGGAAATCTTGAAGCTGCGCGGTGGGTCTTGCATGCCATGCCGCGTCAGATTGTTATTGATGTGTTTAAAAAACGACGTGATTTTTCACCGCGTACTGGCGTGTTTTGGGCGCGGTATTTAGAAATTTCTGAAAAGGAGGTCGCATGTTTGAATCCGTCTTACCTCAAGGCGCGCAGACAGCACTGGCCGTATTAGGCAAAAGCGGTATCGTACAGGATGGATATTTGGCCGGTGGCACGGCGTTAGCACTTCAAATGGGGCATCGGCAATCGGTGGACTTTGATTTTTTTTCTGAGAAAGCCTTTGATGCGCTAGAAATGAGCCGCTCTTTACAGGCGCTCGGTTCGTTTAAAGAGGATACGGTAGAAAAAAATACGCTCCTAGGTACGTTCAATTCTGTTAAATATAGTTATTTTTATTACCCGTACCCGATGATTCAGGCCACAGTGAAATATGTAGAAGTTTCACTTGCACACATACACGATATTGCAGCCATGAAGCTTGTTGCGATAACTGATCGGAATACAAAAAAGGACTTTATTGATTTGTATACATTGGTGAACCACGGTGTTTCGATAGACAAGATGTTTTCTCTTTACGACAAAAAATATCATGTATTTGACGCAAATACATTTACGCTGATAAAAAGTATGACGTTTTTTCTTGATGCAGACACTGATGATATGCCAGCTATGCTTACGCCCGTATCGTGGGAAGAGATAAAGAAATTTTTTTCTGCAGAAGCTGTTCGGTTGGGGAAGAAATATTTAGAAGATTAATACATTGCATTTATGAGCATTGAAGAATTGCGTTTCAAACATCCACGCTTGGTATACCGTTCATACGATATTTTGTCTCATGAGGGAGGGACGACTATAACCTATGATTTTCTTCTTGAACCTGATATTTGGTTTCATCCCACAATAACAATTCCCCATAATGAAGCGTTTGATTCCAAACTATTTGAAAATTTTATTTTCCATATGGGTCTTTTAGAGGCCATGAGCTATTGGAAGCTTGCCTGTCCCAGAGAGCTGGTTATTGATGCGGGTCCTCTAGGCCCCACGGGAAAAAGATTTATTGAGGATCTCTTTCTTCATGGGCTTGGAGAATTTTATTATACAAACGGAATAGATTTTACGATAGAAAACTTTGTTACTATTCTTTCAACGAGTGAAAAAGAAAAACCAGCTATTGATATAGCGACAAAACCTATTGACCTTGTGTTGGTAGGAGGCGGTAAAGACTCGGCACTTCTTCTGTCCCTTTTGGCAAAAAGCGGCAGAATGATTAAGCCACTCGTGGTAAACCCGTCCACAGCAGCGTTAGAAATAATCCGTTCTTTATGCCTGTCTGATCCAATCGTGGTTACCCGAACACTCGATCCAAAACTTCTTGAATTAAATAAGAACGGTTATTTAAACGGACACACTCCATTCTCAGCTCTCTTGTCTTTCGTTGGCGTGACGGTTGCAGTGCTTTTTGGGTATGAAAATGTGATTGTAGCAAACGAACAAAGCGCAAATGAAGGAAATGTTATGTATAAAGGTATCGAGATAAACCATCAGTATTCTAAGTCATTGCGATATGAAAATCTGTTTCGTGAATATCTGCACAAAGCATTGACGCCGTCCATTTCATATTTTAGTGCCATGCGGCCATTTCATGATATTCAAATGAGCAAGATGTTTTCTCGTGTACCGGAACTCTTGCCGGTTTTTCGAAGTTGTAATACGCTGCGTGCTGTCAATATGTGGTGCGGCAATTGCGCCAAATGTGCATTTACATATCTTACCCTTTTTCCATTTGTTGCATATGAAAAAATGATGCAAATATTTGGTGATGATTATTATAAAAGACCCGCAATACTTCAATTTATTCGGGAGCTCGTAGGTGTAATACCCATAAAGCCGTTTGAATGTGTGGGGACACGAGAAGAAGCGAAATTAGCGCTACTTCTTTCTTTGAAATCATATGAACAAGTAGGCAGAGAGATTCCGGAGGGACTCTTGCGTATAAAGACAGAGGCGGGATTTCAAGATGGCGACGCGGCGCAATTATCTCTGCATTTTTTTGATCACACAAGCGATATGCACAATGTGCCTGATGAGCACTTGACACTTATCATGGATGCGTGGATCAAATCACAGGAGAAGCAATGAAAAAAATTTTGCACCATGAAAGTGAAATACGCGGAAGCGATATTCTTATAGTGGGTTACGGACGTGAAGGAGAAAGCGTTCATCGTTATATCATAAAAAATTATCCAAAGATGCGTGTGTCAATTGCAGATCAAAATTCAGTTGCCCCTTTGTTTCCTGTAGTAAAGATGTATAGCGGTAAACAGTGGTTATCCTCTCTTGACAATTTTCAAACCGTGGTGCGGTCTCCTGGAGTCCCAGACACTATTCTTGAGTTGGTGTCCTATAAAGCGAAAGGAGGGTTTGTCACAAGTTCAGCAAATATATTTTTTTCGCGGACAAAACAGATGGTAATCGGGGTGACGGGTACGAAAGGCAAAAGCACCACAACAAGTCTTATTGCTCATCTTTTGTCACAGAAAATGGCAGACGTTCGGGTAGTTGGAAATATAGGGAAACCAGTTCTTGATTATATTGAGGACGAAACAAAGGAAACGATTTATGTATTTGAAATGTCGAGTCACCAGCTTGCTGATATTCGATACAGCCCCCAGATTGCCATAATTCTTCCTGTAGTTTCAGAACATTTGGATTATTATGGTTCGTTTGAAAAATATTATGAGGCAAAGGCGCGCATAGTTTTATTTCAAACGAAAAAAGACAGCGTGATATACAACAAGGACGATAAAACAGCCAGGGAAATTGCGCAACGGTCTCTGGCCCGTAAAATAGCATACAACACAGAAAGTGGAAAGACGTATGCCAACGCTCCCCTTTTGGGGAATAAAGAAAATATTATGGCAGCATTTGCCTGTTGCGCCATTTTTTCTCTTTCATCGAAAGACATTGAAAAAGGGCTTTTTACGTTTGTGCCTCTTCCTCACAGACTCGAATTTGTCGGCAAATACAAAGGCATACGGTTTTATAACGATAGTCTCGCCACAATTCCGGAAGCTACTATACATGCCATACAGTCTCTTGGTGATAAGACGGAAACGCTTATTGCAGGCGGATTTGATCGCGGTGTTTCTTATGAAAAGCTTGTGGAATTTCTTGTTCACTCGTCTATAAAAACAATAATTCTTATGGGGCAGACGGGGAAAAAGCTTGCCATTATGTTGAGATCAAATAAAGAGAGTCATATGAATATAATAGAAGCCTCCTCTATGGAAGCGGCTATTCGTGCGGCATACAAAAACACTAAAGAGGGTAAAATCTGTGTGCTTTCCCCCGCCGCAACGAGTTTTGATCAATATAAGGATTATAAAGACAGAGGTGAACAGTTTGCCACTTGGGTAAGACGGGTTGCGGCCGAGTGAAATTATCTGGTATACTACACACATGCCAAAACGCGTCTATCAACCAAAAAAGCTAAAAAGGAAACGAGTACACGGGTTTTTAAATCGCATGAAGTCGGCAATAAGCCGAAAAGTGTTAAAGCGCCGCAGGCTTACGGGTCGCAAGCGTCTTACCGTATAATGCTTCCAAAACAGTACAGGATTTCTTCAAAAGACATGCGTCTTGTGTTGCAGCGTGGTAGATTTGTGCGTTTCAAGAGCTTGAAATTTGTCGTTCTTTCTTTGCCCATGAATGATTCCCCAAAGATTGGGTTTATTGTTTTGATGCGAACTGAGAAGAAGGCCGTTGCGCGTCATAAAATAAAGAGATGTTTGCGACAAGCCGCAATGTCTTTACTCCAAGAATTTTTGCCACCCTACGGATATGTAATAGTCGTTGATCAAAAAATAGTCTCCCCTTCGACAAAAACACTCATCCCTATTTTGAAACAAACAGTCGCCTTATTGAATATGCCGAAGACATGAAAAAACTTGTCCTTTCAAGCATTCTTTTTTATCAACGATTTTTATCCCTTGATACTGGGATACTTGCGCCGCTATTTCACCGACTAACAGGTACTGCGAAGGGATCTTTTTGTAGATTTACACCAAGATGCAGTCAATACTCATATGAGGCAGTCAACAGCTATGGTATACTATACGGATTGTATTTGGGGGTGAGGCGAATAATGAAGTGTCATCCGCTTGGAAGATCTGGGTTTGACCCTGTGCCGCTAAAGTAAATTGTTTAATATTACTATGGTAGAAATGACATTTTGGAATCAATTTTTTGTTTGGCCGATCATTAATTTGTTAATGGTTTTTTATAAAGCATTTGAAACCATACACGTGCCGGGGCCATTGGGGTTTGCCGTTATAGCACTTACCATCACTATTCGTTTTCTTCTCTACCCTCTTACACGCGCGCAACTGCGGTCCGCCAAGCAAATGGCAGGATTAAAACCGCACCTTGATGCACTTACCACAAGACACAAAGGTGATAAACCCGCTTTGCAGAAAGCACAAATGGATTTATATAAACAACACGGAGTCAATCCTGCTGCCGGTTGTTTGCCGCTTATCGTTCAAATGCCGGTACTTATAGCGCTTTACAATGTGTTTTATCAAGTGCTGCAAAATGGAAATATGGAGAAGCTTGTCTCAGATATCAACACGGTGGTGTACCTTCCTGCGTTACGCATCCAATCATTTGATCTTTCGTTTTTTGGGGTAAGCCTTGGTTTGAAACCATCGTTATGGCAGACGCACGGTTGGTGGCTGCTTTCGATTCCCATAATCACCGCAGCACTACAGTTTTGGCAGAGTAAGTTGATGATGCCCTCCGTGAAGCCATCAGTCGTCAGCAGTCAGTCATCAGATAAAAAGAATCTGAAAGCTGAAGACGGAAAGCTGAAGACTGAGGAGCCAAAGACTGACACGGCGGCGGAGATGCAAAAACAAATGATGCTTATAACCCCCATTATGTTTGGCATGTTTGCCTTTCAGTTTCCCTTGGGATTATCTCTTTACTGGAACATATTTGGTCTTTTTGGTATCATGCAGCAATTGCGTGTAAATAAGGAATAACACATATGGAAGACTCTATTGTGATTCAACACATCATTGAGACAATCTTAGAGAAGCTTGAGCTAATCGGATCAGTCGTTGTGACCACTGACGAAACAGGATCATTTCGCGCTGCAATTGAAACTGAAGAAACAGGGCTTCTTATCGGGTATCATGGGAAAACACTTGAAAGCATGCAGGCTATAATTGGAATTATTGCCTCAAAAGAATTGGGAAGATGGGTAAAGATTTATGTAAACGTCGGCGACTATAGAGAAAAAAGAGAGGAAGCGCTTATGCATATGGCGCTAAGAGCTGCTGACCGTGCAATTTCTATGGGTCGAGAGGTAGATCTTCCTCGCTTGTCCCCATCTGAGAGGCGTATCGTTCACTTGACTCTTTCGGGAGATGATCGGGTTGAGACAGAATCAACCGGCGACGGCGACAACAGAACGCTTCTGGTAAGGCCAAGAGCAAAGACAGAGAGTACTATGTGAGTATGTGGGCAGAACGACTATCCGTGTATTTGATGCGTGTTCTTGTTTTTTGTATTCCGATTCAACTAGGGCTTCATTTTTGGCCGCAATGGGCACTCTTTTTAGGAAGGCGCATCGATTATCTGTCCCCCACTCTCTATCTTACCGATTGCCTGGCGTTTTCTGCCATGATTTTTTATGCGTTCGCACGGGTGCGTTTCCAAAAGTTCAAGCGCCTACGGTCTAAAAAAAACATAGTGTATGGCGTACTTATTTTGATTGTTTTTTCTATAGCAGTACTTAATATATTCAATGCTATCTCGTGGCAGGTTTCCGTTTATCGATGGATCAAAGTCGCGTTGTTTGGTTTTGTTACGTTTTATGTAGCAACCCACAAGAGTGAGGCGAAGCACTATCTTCAGGCGCTTGTAGCAGGAGCATTGTTTTCATCCGTGTTGGCGGTAGCACAGTTTGTGAAACAACAATCAATAGGTAGTATTTTTTGGTTTGTAGGAGAACGTCTCTTTAGTATTAATACACCTCTTATTGCACGCGGCCACGTATGCATGCCGTTTACAGAGTCGTGTACATTAATGCTTCGTCCGTATGCGACATTTGCTCACCCGAATCTTTTGGGTGGGTATCTTTCAGTAGCATTATTTCTTTTGATTGCAAAAATACGAAAGAACCGTGTGCATATTTTTACAATAGCAGCAATGATTTTTTTGGGCATTGCCCTTCTTCTTACCATGAGTCGTGCGGCGATTGTTGTCGCGTCTCTGCTTTTTATTTGGCGATACGCATTTTTTATTCGCGATACGCCTCATTTGTTCACAAAGTGGATTGTGGTCGTGCCCTTTTTTATGATTATTGTGTCTTTATTTTTTGTGCTGCCGTTTAGCAGTACAGACGAAAGTATTCTTGTAAGAACGAATCTTAATTTTGCCGCGACACGAGTCATTGCCAATCACTGGGCGCTTGGCGTGGGCTTGGGAAATTTTGTTTTGTCGCTTAAGGGAATTCAAAGTGGTGTATTTTTTGCTACTATTCAACCCGTGCACAACGTCTATTTATTAGCACTAGCAGAATTAGGGCTTGTTGGGATTGTTGGACTGATTGGTGCTGCAGGAACATTATGGAGAACCATAAAACACAAAATGATACGTATGAATAAAGATGCATCTCTCTATGCCGCATCGCTTGCTGCCCTTGGTGCAATCGGTTTATTTGATCACTATATGTGGACGCTTCAGCAGGGACAATTGTTGACGTCAGTTTTTATTGGTCTTTATATTTCTTCACGCGTTCCGTCCGAGTATAACAATTGCAAATGATACAATGATGAGCATGAGCGTTTGGTTTAAAAAATCCTCCCCAATAGTGGCGCAAATTTCCGCAAATGTTTTGTTTCAGCTTGCAGGGAAAATTGTTGGCGCAGGGACCACCTTTTTTATCACGCTCTATCTTGCGCGATTATTGGGCCCTTACGGGTATGGGGACATTGTAAAGGTCATAACGTATGTGAGCGCCTTTTTTATAATTGCAGATTTTGGATTTAACGCTGTCTATTTAGTGGATTCACAAAAATCATACACACTTTCCTCTTTGTTTTTATTGCGACTAGCGTGGTCCTTAGTATTGCTTATCATAGCGTATGCATTTCTTCGTTTTCTGCCGATTGGCGTTTATGATGGGTATACGACAGCGGTTCGATTGGGAATTTTTTTGTATGCGCCATCTATTATATTTCAATCAATTATAACGACTGCAAATGCGGTGTTTCAGAAATACCTGCGCTACGATTATTCGTTTTATGCTGTGAGCCTCGGAAGCTTCGTAGGTCTTGTTTCTTTGTATGTTTTGTCGCGCGTCCCCTACTCGCCATCTTTTATCGGTGCTGGCGTGTATCTGAGCGCGAGCCTTAGCACAGCTCTTGTTGCGTTTTTTTATATGCGTAGACTCGAGAATATTTCGACGCGATATAGATTTTCATATATGAAAAAATTATTCGTCACTTCACTACCCATCGGCATTACGCTGGTCGCCAACCTTTTCTATGCACATGCCGATAGTTTCGTCTTGACACTTACTCGTTCAACTGCTGAAGTGGGCACGTATGGGTTTGCGTATCGATTTTTTGAAACACTTTTGGTTGTCCCCACATTTATCATGAACGCGTCATATCCCGTACTTTTGGCGTCTAAAAAACGTTCAGTGGTGTCTTTTATGAATCAATACAGAAAACTTTTTACTTCTATGATTATTTTATCTATCACAATTGCGGTTGGGGTGTGGTTTATGGCGCCGCTTCTTTCGATTGTGCGTCCAGAGTTTATAGAAAGCAGCAACTTTATACGAATTCTTGTACTGTCTTTGCCATTATTTTTTTTGTCTTCGCTTGTTATGTGGATGCTTCTTGTTTTTAACAAGCGATGGGAGTTGGCTTTTATTTACGCAATTGCAATGGTGATAAATATTGGCGCAAACGTGTTGCTGGTGCCGATTCATGGAGCACGTGCTTCAGCATGGATTACACTTTGTTCAGAAGCCCTTGTATTGGCGGCAACATATTCGGTATTATGGGCAGCATGGAGAGAAAACTCTTGAAACACTACATTGTTCACACAGATGGCGGATCAAGAGGAAACCCAGGGAAGGCCGCAGTTGGCATCATCATTGATGAAAAAACTCCCGACGGGAATATTGTACGCGTTGAAAGCCATGGCGAGTATATAGGGGTTGCTACTAATAATGTTGCAGAATATTTTGCCGTTTCAGTCGCTCTTTCCCATTTGATTGCACTTGAGAGTAATTTGAAACACGATGAAAAGATATATGAATTTTATCTTGATTCGCTTCTTGTGGTACAGCAATTAAACGGCGTATACAAAGTAAAAGACGCAACACTTCGTTCATTTGTGGTGTCTATCCGAACGCTCGAGCAAACACTGGGTGGAACAGTGCAGTACAAAGCGGTCCGTCGAGCATTAAATACTGATGCAGATGCAGAGGTAAACAAAGTTTTGGATACAAGAGCTTCTGATTAGACCCCTTTTAGGTCTTGCTCATGTCGCGTTACCATCTGTTGCAGAGATCACTATGATTTTTTCTGTTGTTTTCGGTCATAGCCTCATGCATAATGTATAGTGGAAATATGCACCCCCCAACAGCACTGATTCAAACGCAAGATGCTTTTTTTATAGAACCACTGCGGGAATACCTCTCCCGGCATGGTTGTGTAACTCATATAAATAGTCAAACAATATATGAGGTTACCTATTTGATTATCGTTGGTGATAGTGAGTTTGTGAAAGGTATCATTGCAAGCGAAAAAACGCGTGGAGAAAAAACGCTGGCAATTATCTATGAAGGGGGAGAGAATGACACAGCTTCGTATATAGCAAAAAACATACACGTTGCTATCATTGATCCAAGCCCTTTAAACGAAGATTCATTGCGTGCACTTCTTCTTTTGTTGTTTACCGGATCAGCCCGATCATTAATTTCCCGAAAAGCGCATACTTTCAAAAGATCACAAAGTGCAATCCCGTCACCATCGAGACGTGAGCCTTCAAAATCCGTCATCGAAAATATCTCTGACCAAACAAGAGTCACGGAAATAATGCGTCAGATATTTATAACGACCGGAAATAATAAAACTATCAAAGGTAAATCAGTATTTTATCGACTAAAGATATTTACCGTAAGCTTCATTTTTATTATTTTCGTTTTTTTCTTATCATATTATGCGTCGATTATGACAGCGGGGGCAGGTTTGTATGTTTCGTCTCGATTCATTGTGTCTTCAAAAACGCAATTTGCAGGAAGAAGTCTTCTTATGGCCGAGAGCGGCATTCAAGCCGCGGCTATGTTTGTTCGCATTATGGCGCCCATGAGCATGTTTACCGCAACAGATGAGATGATTCGTGATCAAGAACGGATTATAGTGCTTTTGACAAATTTGTTGTTCGCCGAAAAAAGTGCGCTATCCATTGTTGTTTCCGGCAAAGAGGTGGTTTCGGGATTTTTAAACCCGCAGGATGGGAGTCAATCTCACATCGGGCTTGTCGATGTTATAGCGCTTCGGTCGGAAGTGGTGCAGCTTGATCAAAGCTTGGCACTTGTGCAAGCGCAACTTACCACACTTATAGATACTCGCCACATACCCCTTAGTATCCCAATGGTGTACGGGATTGCAAAGCAGTCGCGTGAAAGGCTGGAAAAAATGCGAATAAAACTTTCCTATTTCGATCGATTGTTTACACTCTATCCGCAACTTGCGGGGTATCGCAAGAAGCAAACCTATTTGGTGTTGCTGCAAAATAGTATGGAATTGCGTCCCACAGGCGGCTTTATCGGAAGCGTTGCTCTTGTGACATTTATTGATGGTAAAGTTACCAACATAGAGGTGCAAGACGTTTATACGGCAGATGGTCAGCTTAAGGGGCACGTAGATCCACCCTTACCGATTCGAGAGATATTAGGTCAAGAGCATTGGTATTTGCGAGATAGTAATTGGGATCCTAATTTTATGCGTTCAGGAACACAAGCCGCATGGTTTTATGAAAAAGAAATGGGAGTTGCGGTTGACGGCGTTGTCGGTATTAGTGTTCCCTTTATAACAAAGCTTCTTGAGGCGACCGGTCCTTTGGAACTTACGGAATATAATGATCGTATTTCCTCAACAAACTTTTTTGCAAAATCACTTTTTTATACGCAGGCTGATTTTTTTCCTGGATCCACACAAAAAAAAGATTTTTTAGGAAGTCTGACAACTGCACTTGTTTCCCGTATAACGACGGATAGGACCATCTCCATGGGCAAGCTTATAACAGTTATAAGTGATGCGCTTGACGCTAAAGATATACAATTTTATGTGCCAAATAAAGACGTGTCTTTAATTCTTGAAAACTGGGGTTGGTCAGGAGGGATAGGGAGCACGGGGTGTGTGCAAATTGAAAAAGATGCACCCTGCACGACAGAGCATATAGAAGTGGTTGAGGCAAATCTTGGGGTAAATAAGGTGAATTATTTTATAACCAGAGAAGCAGAGTCTGAAGTCTCAGTTTCAGAAACAGGAACAATCACACACTCTCTTTCCTATAGTATCGTCAATAATTCATCAGATCGCCTGCTTGAAGGAGGGGGAGTCTACCGTTCGTATATACGGCTTTATTATCCGCAGCTTACCAATCTTTCGTCTATCGAAGTTGATGGCATTGCAGTTTCTCAAAAAGATACTAATGCAAAAATTCCACAACAGGCCCCGTATTATGAAGTGAGCTTGGAAGGGGACAAGATGGTGGTTGGACTCTCTCTTGTCATTGACCCACTTACTGCCAAAAGATTTTTTGTAAAAACCACGCGGCTTAAAGCCTTATCATTTAATCATAAAGCGGTATTAAATATTGTCATAGGAAAGCAAGCGGGGATAGAGAAAATTCCTTGGCGTATGACATTTCGTTATCCGGTTAGTTGGACTGCTGTGTCAGAGGGCGCTCTTGCAAAGCAGGGGGAGCTTTTGTACAATACAACTCTTAGGAAAAATGAGCGAAAGTCAATATTATTTGAGAAAATACCATGAAAAAATATACTTTGACCGGAATACTGAGAGAGCAAAAGGGGAGAAAAGTCAAAAATCTTCGATCAAAAGGAACGCTTCCCGCAACGGTGTATGGAAAAGGACTTGAAAGTATTTCAATTTCTGTAGATGCCGCCGCATTTAAATCTGTGTTTGCCCACGCAGGTGAAACAGGAGTCGTTGAGTTAGAAATTGATAAAAATCTTAAACCCGTTCTCATTCACAATATCCAGATAGATCCAGTGACTTCTCAAATACTGCACGTTGAATTTTATCAAGTCGACCTGAAGCAAAAAGTAAAAACGAACGTCCCAATAGTATTTGTCGGTGAATCGCCGATTGTACTTTCAAAGACTGCTGTCCTTTTAACACTCTTGTCTGAGGTGGAAGTAGAAGCACTACCCAATGATCTTCCCGAAAAAATTGAAGTTGATGTCTCGGTATTGACCGACCTTAATCAGGAAGTGCTCGTTTCAGATCTTTCCGTCTTACCAGGCGTTGTCATAGTGACCGATGCTTCAGTAGGCGTGGTAAAAGCTACAGCTATAGTGAGTAAAGAAGCGCAAGAGCAGGAAAAAGAAGAAGCGGAAAAGGCTGCCCAACTAGCAGCGGCTGAAGGAGCGGCAGCTGTTGACGCGCAAGTTAAACCAAAGGAGGGTGAACCCGAGAAAGTATCGGCACCAAAAACTCCTGAAGAGAAAAAAGAGTAGCTTCTATTCTTCTCTATTTATTTCAATAAGTCCCATAAGCGTCTTTAATTGTCTGTGGTTTGGATTGAGTTTTTGAAGTTCTTCTATGTAGAGTACTACGTCGTTGTTATTTCCTAATTGATATGAGAGAGTGATAAGTTGTATATAGCCGTCTTCATAGTCTGGATGAGCGGCAATTGTTTGTTTCCAAAAATCGCGTGAATTTTCAAGCATCAGAAGATCTTTGGATGACTCTGGTATATTTGCGCCCAGCACATCTTTATTAGGGCATGTTGTGTTTGGAAAATAACACCGTGCTGAAACAAAAAAAATAAAACTCATTATTGCAATGGCACCAACAGAGATAACGATAGAGAATATCTTAATAATTTGTGTGCGCCACGTAATAATGCGCGAAAGATACTTGTTCATACGATATATTGCCAGCATTGATGGGAACGGTGCATCAATAGTATGACTATAGAATATTGTAATGAAAATGTGAAGGGCTCGGGTGAACAATTGTAGCTTGCTCTTTGGCATTCTTTTATGATATCCTTTAAAACATATGAAAAAGAAAAAAAATGTTTTGCCTAAACTTTCTGTGGTTTCTGATGCTATTCAAAAAGAGTACGTGGCCGCGAGTTCTTCCAAAAAACGTTTCGTTCGTATAGTTCCCATTCTTCTTGTTGTTTTGCTTCTCGTACTTTTGGGCATGAACAAGGGAATGTTGGTTGCATCACTGGTCAATGGTAAGCCCATATTTACATGGCAGTTTCATGGTGTTTTACGTGATCGATTTGGTCAACAAACCCTGGAGGGCATGATCGGTGAGATGCTTATTAAAGATGAAGCGAAAAAAGCGAAGATAGTCGTAACAAAAGAAGAAATATCAGCAAAGGAAAATGAAATTGTTGCAAGTCTTGGGGCAAACGTGTCGCTTGATGATTTATTAAAATTTCAAGGATTGTCCAAAAGCGATTTTGAAAAACAAGTGACGCTGCAGCTGACAGTAGAAAAATTATTATCTAAAGATCTTGTTGTTTCTGAAACAGACATAGATATGTTTATTGCAACAAGCGGCGCCACGCTGGTAGCTACGGATCCGGCGGCACTTCGTACAGAAGCTAAACAAGCAATCATCGCAGGGAGCGTGTCGGAAAAACTACAGGAATGGTTTGCAGAACTTCGGCAAAAAGCGAAAGTACTTCGTTTCTTATAACCTATGCGTAACGCGTGGTGGTTGGGTCAAACAAACGATGCGTCTCCAATGATGATTGGTATTATATTGCTAGTACTCTGGTCGGTGTTTTGGACGGGTTTTTCTTTGTGGTATGCGGCAAAACGAGGAGATAAGGGATGGTTTATTTTTTTCTTAGTCGTTCACACTGCTGGAATCATTGAGTTTTTATATTTATTTTTTGTTGTACGAGTATTTGAAAATACGCCTGTTCATAAATCCATACGACGTCATAAATGAAAACGTGGCAGAAATTAATAAAGAATCCTTCACTGTGGCAGCAGTATTTTGTACGTGAAAGAGTGCTTCAAGCCATACGATTATTTTTTGAAGGGCAAGGATTTCATGAAGTGGAAACCCCGCTTCTTATAAGACACCCAGCGGCAGAAAGTTATTTGGAAGTATTTGAGACAACGCTTCTTGATAGAAATAGAAATAAGACCTCTTTATATCTCTCAACTTCCCCAGAAGTGCCGCTTAAGAAATTATTAGTGGCAGGTATAGGCAATTGCTTTAGTGTGACGAAAAGTTTTCGCAATATGGAAACGCACAGCGAAACGCATAACCCTGAATTTACCATCTTAGAGTGGTATCGCGTGGGGGTACCGTACACCGAGGTTATGAAGGATTGTGAAGATCTTTTGCTTTTTATAAATACGTATTTATTGCGTTCCCTAGATACATCCGACGGAAGAACAACAAAAGACCTTTTGTATCAAGATGCGCATGTTAATTTATCAAAGCCTTGGGAGCGAC
Source organism: uncultured Gammaproteobacteria bacterium (assembly GCA_964367095.1). Taxonomy (GTDB): domain Bacteria; phylum Patescibacteriota; class Microgenomatia; order UBA10105; family UBA927; genus UBA927. Next base: position 35,368 of record CAYIXE010000003.1, read on the forward strand.
TTACGGTAGCTGAAGCATTTTTGAAATGGGGAAAGATTAATTTTGATGATTTTTTGAATAGAGATAAAGCGAAAAAAATTGCATCAGAAAAAGGATATACGGTTGAGGATCATACGACATGGGAAGAATTATTTAACCAAATATTTTTAAATGAAATAGAACCGCATCTTGGGCGGGGGAGGCCAACAATTCTTTATGAATTCCCAAGCGCTATGGGAGCTCTTGCAAGAAAGAAAGATTCTGACCCACGGTTTGCAGAGAGATTCGAATTTTATGTAGAGGGTTTGGAGCTTGGCGATTGTTATGGAGAGCTTACTGATTGGAAAGAACAAGAGGCGCGATTTGAAGAAGAGTTGCGTGTCATAAAAAATGCGGGAAGAACGACCTATGATTATGATCATAATTTCATAGAAGCATTAAAAGTGGGCATGCCTGCCACCAGTGGCATAGCGGTGGGGGTGGATAGGCTGATTATGCTTTTTGCCAACACGAAAAAAATTCAAGACACGTTGTTTTTTCCTATTGAGGAATTACTTTCATAAATCTTTGTGACTATACGACTCGCTACAAAATTTGATTGTGACCAAGTGCTTCATCTTTTAAATCAATTAGGAGAGATAGTAAATGAGCTTGTGTGCTTTGATCCTGACAATGTGAGAGCGCACGAAATTGGACGTATAAATTATTTGGAGGCAATCAAAAGGGAGGATAGAAAAGTATTTGTTGTAGACGAGAATGGCAGGATTATCGCAGCGGCAACATTTTTTATCCTGCATGATTTCATTACGGGAAAGCCATTTGCCCATCTTGATGATTTTATCGTTGAGAAAACGTTGAGGGGCAAGGGCATTGGCACAAAGCTTTTAGAGTTTATTAAACAGTTTGCGAAAGATCACAATATCCACACAATTGAATTAACATCGAGCTTGCCACTTACTCGTGCTCACAAATTTTATGAAAAGCGCGGCGGCACGTATGCGCGTAAAGTAATTAAATTTTTAGTGTAAGTTTGGGTACACATTTTAGATATATGATATACTTTGTAAAGTGATCTCTCAATTTACGTCGTTTTTTGATTTCTCAATTTGCACGGTTTAAATTCTTATAGGCAAAAAGCCTACAACCTGCTCATTGAGCTTTGTATTTACGTTACAATCAGTCAAGCATACTAAAGGTCTTGCTGATGTGAAAATTGAGAAATCATCTTTTAGGAAAATTGAGAGATCATCTTACAGATATATGATATACTTTAGTCATAAATATGGGAGATAATATTTCTGAATTATTGCAGCCAGGACAAGAAATCCTATCTAAAGAACACCCTGCTCGAAAATCAGGAGAATTTCTGCTTGGAGGTATTAATGAGATTGTTCAAAGAGAAGAGATATTAAATAGAGAAGCAAGGAAAAAATTACCATCTAAGATAGGAGTAATGAAACAAGTTGGATATGGTGCACTTCTTTATCCGATTACAATATTAGGCGGGAGAATTGGAAGTATGTTATTTCCAGTCGTTGGAGGCTTAGTGGGTCGTGCTGTGGGCGCTGAAGTTTCTGGAGTGATATATAATCAAGTATTGCGTAGGTTTGACAAAGATTTACCCGCTCTCGAAGGAAAAGATTATCTCGTTGGTGCCCTCGTTGGTAATCCCGCTATCGCAGGAGGACTTAGGGAAACCTACAATGGCTTCCGATTACTCGCTAATCCTGATGCAATAAGTCACTTAAAGCCAGCAATAACATTTACTAAATAATATGGATGTTAAACAAAAAGTTCAGAAAACGTATCTATTTGATCCAAATGAAAAAATTGATCTTTTAGTTCGATGGAATAGTTTTTCTCAAGAAGAGATTGTACAACTTGGAAAAGTGATTGATGAGTATGATGAGAATTGTAAAATAAATATCGGAGAGTTTCAACAAAAATTTATTTCGTATATTGATAAAGAGAAGATTCAGTTACAAAACGCTAAAAAAATGAAATCTGTTTATGCAATTGACAAGATTAGAAACGGAATAGTGCCTCTTTTTGAAGCCTAACAATCCTTGTGACAAAAGGCCAAACGTGTGATAATTAGCCATTGTTAGGAATTTGTTATGTCATCTATTACCACCGCACAATTTAAGAAGGGAATGTTTATCGAGTTTCGTGGAGAGCCAAACCTTCTTACCGACATGACCTTTGTAAATCCGGGAAAAGGATCGGCGTTTGTACGAACAAAGTTAAAGTCGTTGACAAGCGGGAAGGTAATAGAGTTTACTTTCAAATCTGGGGAATCTGCCAAAGAACTCGACGTCGTGACACGAGAGATGCAGTTTCTCTATAAAGAAAACGATGCGTATGTATTTATGGATAACACGTCTTTTGAGCAGTACAATATCAAAGACGCACTTCTTTCGGACTTCGTAAAATATTTGCGTTCCAATGACACCTATCAAGTGCTCGTCCTCAATGATGAAGCAGTAGGCGTGCGATTCCCAAAAAAAGTTTGGTTAAAAGTAACCGAGAGTTCTGAAGGTATCAAAGGAAATTCATCCTCTGGAGCTACCAAAACCGTGGTGACAGAAACTGGTGCTATCGTGACCGTTCCACTTTTTATTAAAGAAGGGGATACGATAGGTATAGATCCTGAAACCGGATCGTATCTTGAACGCGGATAGTGTACAATAAAATTGTCATGGTTGACACCATAAACGAAGAAAAAACAGCAGCACAAAAAGCTCAAGAGGCAGGCTTAACATTTGAAGAAGCGCCTGTGCTACCTTCCTCGCCAACGCCAACGCCAACGCCAACGCCAACACAATCAATTCCAACAGCAGAATCTCACCATTTATTAGATGCGCCGCATTCAATACCCAAAAAACCCCGTCGATTTAAATGGTTAGGAACGTTGATTTTTGTCGCGTTACTTTTTGGTCTTGGCGTTTGGCTTAGTTCACAGCTTCGTTTTTTTGTTGCACCAGAAACTACATTGGATGAGGTGAGCAATTCATTTTCCCTTACTCCATCGCCATTTCTGTTTGTGACACCGACTAGTAGTACCAGTGGAAAGCTCGCAACGGGATTACAAACCGTGTCCGTGTCTGCAATCGGCTCACTCCTTCGGTCCGTGACGTATCAATTGCCCAATACCATACTACTTCCTGTGTGTGATGGTGGTGGATGTCCATCGTCTGGGACGAATCTAACGGGAGGCACACGATTTACCGTAGCTGCTCGTGGGAAAGGTGAGCGTTTACCTGATTTTCGTGGCGCAATACTCACAGATGTGAATGGCAAAGAATTTACTATGCGCCAAACCCGTGTAAGTGGTAAAGATGTATATGAATACATCGGAGATTTTGTTGGCAGAACTGGTGGCGGATTTCAATTTACAAAAATGCGCGGTGTGCTAGTGCCCGTGACCGATGCATTATCCGTGGAGTTTAACCATTTTTCTCCCGCAGGTACCGTATCTGATTTTGCGGCAGACGATAGAGTGTTTGATCAAATAATTGCTTCGGTGAAAATTCCGACTACGGCATCATTGACTCCAACGATCAAGCCAACATTATCCGCATCGCAATCAGCAAACTAAAGTCTGGCGAAGCCAGATCCCGCCCTGCCTTGCCGGCAGGCAGGTTCGCGGGAGATTTTAAATATTTTTATTTCGTTATAGTGGGCCAGGGAGAAATAATAAGCGGCGTTTTTGTTTTCTTTGGCAACTCATTCCAAAGGTGTTCTGTGACAAACGGCATGAAGGGATGAAGGAGCTTCAAGATGGTTAAAAATACATGCCGCAAGACCGCAAGCGCTTGGACGTCTCCATTTTTGAATCTCTCTTTATTTTTTTCTAGATGAACGTCTGCAAGCCTGTGCCACGCAAATTCGTATATTGATAATGAAGCGTCAGAGAAACGATAGGTTTCCATTTGTTTGGTAACTTTGGCTGTGAGCATGTTGAGTTCGCTAAGAATACGCTTGTCGTTCGGGGAAGTAAGGGAGCTGTGGGAAGTAGGAGAATAAAAGGGTATAGGTGTTTTTGTCTGGTCAAAATTCATCAAAATAAATCGTCCAATATTCCAGAGTTTATTGGCAAAGTTTCTCATACTTCTAATTTTATCTTCTGAAAGCGCTTGATCATTGCCGGCCCCCGTGCCAAAAACGAGCGCCATGCGAATCGCATCAGCGCCATACTTTTCAATCATTTCGAGGGGATTGATGACGTTGCCTTTACTTTTGCTCATTTTTTGGCCTTTGGCGTCGCGCACTAATCCATGAAGATAAACCGTCTTAAACGGGACATCATCTGTTAAATACGTACCAAGCATAAGCATACGACAAACCCACCACGGCAAAATGTCGTAGCCCGTTTCCATAACGGACGTAGGATAAAAGCGCTTATAGTCCTCTGGACTAGTCGCCTGCAGTGTCGCAAATGGCCATTGGCCAGAAGAAAACCATGTATCAAACGTATCGGTGTCTTGTTCTAAATTTGTTCCTCCACAGGTTACACAAGTTTGAGGAGTTTTACCATCAGTTACAATCCAATTTTCATTGGTGTTATTGGTTATATTGGTCGGATTGGTCAAATTTGTTTGGATACAATTTAAACAGCGCCATGCTGGTATTCGTATCCCCCAGACATTTTGGCGACTGATGTTCCAGTCGTGAAAGTTTTTGAGCCACATGAGCGCTGCCTTTTCAAATCGTTTCGGAACAAATGTAACCGTTTTCTTTTTGATAGAGTCTTTTGCTTTTGCAGCAAGAGGCGCAACCTTTACATACCATTGTTCAAGTGGTAGCGGCTCAACAGCTGTGCCACATTTCCAACATGTTCCTACGCGGTGTGTGTATTGTTCATCAATTTTTATTATCAATCCATCTGCTTTTAAATCCTCAACCATGAGTTGACGAGCGATGGCTACTTTTTTGCCGTGGTAGTTTTCGGCCCTAGATTTATATTTTGGATCAATATTTTTTTGCGATAAAAACCAGGAGAAGTCCATCTTCCCGCGAAAATCGATAATAGGGGTTACCGGAAGATTAAATTTTTTTCCTAATTCAAAATCATGAGGATCATGGGCAGGAGTTACTTTCATAATGCCGGTGCCAAATTTGGGATCTACTTCCGGGTCGGGGATGATGGTCATTTTTATAGGGCCTAATAACCCCATAATTTCCATGGTTTGGCCTATATATTTTTTATAGCGTTTGTCTTTGGGATTGACGGCGAGAGCGGTGTCTTTAAACTTTGTTTCTGGTCTGGCTGTCGCTATCGTAAATGGACCGTATTTTAGGTAATACATCGGATCATTCCGCTCCACATATAATACTTCCAAGTCAGAAAATCCAGTGCCATCTTTCGTGCAGTAATTGACGAGGCGATTGGTTCTGTATACCAACCCTTCATCAAAGAGTCGTTTAAACGAAGCATATACGGTAGTAACGACACTTGGGTCAAGCGTAAAAATATTCCTACTCCAATCCAGAGAAAATCCTAAACGACGCAACTGATTTTCCATCTTCCCGCGATTTTCGTGCACAAAGGCCCAAATATCTTTGTATAGCGTCTCGCGATCAAAGTCAAAACGGCTCATGCCTTTTTTGGCAAGATGCTTCTCATACACAAATTGCGTCTCAAATCCTGCATGGTCAGCACCCGCTAACCAGAGAGAGGCATCGCCCAACATGCGATGATAGCGAATCATAATATCTTCAATCACATACATCGCGTGGCCTGCATGAAGGTCTGCGTTGGCGTTTGGGGGAGGGAGAAGAATACTAAATGTTTTTGCCTTCGGATTATCTGTAGGTTTAAAATATCCGCCATCTTCCCACATTTTGTATATGGGTTCTTCAACGTCTTTAGGTTGATAATTTTTGTCCATGTGATTATTCTAATCTAGTTAGGAGTATGGGGGCAAGCTTGAAGGGTATTAAGCTTTTTCTGGTCGTCCACTAAAAACTTCAGGAATTATTCGACCCTCACGACGATTGCGAACAAAATAACGTCCCAAATCTTTTTTAGTAATGCCAAGACCATAGTCGCCAAGAATATCAAAAAGCATTCCAGCAATATGATATTCAGCATTAATGATACGACGAACTGCTCGTTCTTGGAAATTATATTTTTTTGTGATTGTAGGTATCATAAACTATAGTTCCTCAAGCTTGACGTGTTCAATGTGTTTGTCTTTGATAAATTCAAGATATTTTTCTGTGGTGGAGAGTCGTTTGTGACCGACGAGTTTACTAATTGTTGTAATGGCGGTTCCTGACATGAGGTGGTGAACAATAAAGGTGTGACGAAGGTCGTTTACTTTGGCGTCTTCAATGCCGGCAATTTTAAAGAATCGATCAATTGCCGTGCGGATGTTTCGGATGAGAAGCGGTCTGCCTGTTTTGGTGATAAAGAGTGCAGTTGACTTTCCAGTGCCAGCGAGAGTATTGCCGCGGGCAACGAGCCAAGTATTGACGGCATCTTTGCCCGCTTTGTTTAATGGGACAGATCGTTGCTCGTGACCTTCTTGTGATGCGATATGAAGCTCTGTTTCTCGGACGTCATCAAGCATGAGGTTAGCGAGTTCTCCTATGCGGATGCCGGTTTGTAAAAATAGTTCAACTATGGCATAGGTGCGTATGTCTCCTCTGCACGCATCGCGAAGTGCCCGATATTCTAATTTTGAGAGAATACGAGGAGGCTTTACTTCATATTTGGGATGTTCGATGTCTGCAGCGGGGTCAGTGTTGATAATTCCTGTGGTTTTTAGGAATCGATAAAATGTTTTCATGGAGTTGATTTTTCTGGAAATAGATTTGGGGGTATAATTATCGGCTGCTAATTTTTTCAAAAAAGCCTCAAGCTCTTCTTTTGAGATGACCGCGATATCTTTCTTACCTGCGTCTGTCAAAAAGCTTAAAAGCTGCTCGATGTCTTTACTATATGCTACGATAGTGGCGTGAGCGCGTTTACGGCTCTGGAGCTGTTTTACAAACTGTGTATGGGCGTTTTTGAGATCAGTGATCATATTCTATGAGGTTCTTAAGAAAGAGGCGGCAGCAATCAATCTGAACCAGAAGCCTATAATAACACTATTAAGACTATTATGCAAGAAGATGTACATATCAAAAACGTTTGGATGGGAGGGCTGATCATGCTTCTTAGCCTGATTTTGAGCGTGCGGGCTGTCGCTACCATTATCGATCTTCGCGCGAGGAAATACACCGTTACTGAAAGAAGAGAGGCGGTTGAAGCTGTGAAAAAAGAGAATGAAGTCTTGCAAAAGCAGATTGAGGCTGTGGGGAGCGAAGAATATGTCGAAAAAATAGCTAGAGACAAGCTTGGGATGGTAAAAGAAGGGGAGTCTATAGTATTACTGCCCGATGAAGCAAAAGGCGGGAGTAAAAAAGAAGAGCTTTTAAAGCGCACGAATTGGCAGCAATGGTGGGGATTGTTTTTTTAGTGCCAGCGGCAGGGATCGGACCTGCTACCAATGCTTTATGATAGCATCGCTCTACCAATGAGCTACGCTGGCGTTTTTGCTGTAGATAAACCATCAATAAGCCCAAGAACCTCGTAATACAATTGTGCGGGTTGTTTTACTTTTACTGTGAATGTTCCAAAGTGCTGATAAAAATTCTCATATACTTTTTTGTTTTGCACTTTTTTAAAACTTGTTTTACTGAATTGATTCAATGGTATATGAGTCACATCTGACCAATATGTTTTTACATCCTCTTCTCTTGATCTGTGAATTTCATTTATTCCTACATAACAACGCAATCTTTGAATAGGTATATCGAAACATTGATACAGCCAAGTAAGCATAAATTGTACTAGTTTTGGGTCTGAGTTGCAAAAGGTAAGCTCTCGTTTCTTTTTTGTTCCCTCTGCCCAATAAAGTGCAATGCCCGCAATAAAAAGTTCTCGTTTGGAAATAATTGGAAAAGCATTTTTCCCTTTTTGTATTCCATCGTCGATACGTTTTAGTCTGTCTTGTTTTTGCTTCATAGCCCCAAGCAAGCGACCTCGCTCTGAGCCTTTTAAACTGCATTTTCGTAATGTTTCGAGTTGTTCTATGGATAGGATAATATCCCGCACCCACAGACTGGCGGTGCTTCTTGACACATGAAGTTGTTGAGCAATCGTTCGAACACTTATTCCCTTTGCTCTCATTTTTCTTGCTTCTAGATTGAGTTGAGATTTGGCCATATTTCGAACCAACCAATAGTACAAATAATAATACTATTTTAGTGGTTCGAAAGATTTAAATCAAGATGATCATTGTGTGGTTATGTGAACGCGGGATTGATTGAGGTTAGTAAGGCCTTTAAGTTGTGACTTCATTTGAACTTGATAGAGCTTGTTTCCTTTATCCAGAGTTATAGTAGGGGAGGTGAGAAGTTGTGCGCCAGACGTATCGGTAGTTACTTCTGAATACCACACGGGATGCTTGTCTGTGGCGTTAAAGAGACGTACCCATACGCGTTGACTTCCCGCTGGGGTGACGACTGTTGCTTCAAATCGAGCCTCTTTAATTTTCCCATACGAGGAAGTATCAATATACGCACTCGCGCCAGCTACATCGGTCCAGTCGTCGGTTGCGTTTGTGCCAGATCCTAATGGCACGTAATATTCTTTAGCACTGCTTGTTACTGTTTTCCCCGTTGCTTGATTGATGCGGGCGATGCAGGCGGTGGGACACGTGTCGTTTGTGGTGGTGCCAAGCACGGTTCCGCCGTAGAAAAGTTTACTCACGACAATGATATCTAAAACGAGAATGTTTATCGCAAGAAACAAAAGAAGCCAAGGTGTGTAGTTGGGAGATTTTTTGGAAGATCGAGAAGCTGTCATGTATATATAGTGTAGCACTTTTTTTATATTTAATGCCTTCAGTTGTGGGGCTACGAGAAAGTAAAACCTAAGTTCTCACAAAGCCGTACTTGCATACGCAACAGTAATATGGTATAGATAAAATATCATGTTATACCATATTAGATTGGCCATATGATATTAGATACCCAGCTTGCATCTCGCATAGACGATAAGCTAAAAAAGCTTAACTCCCTTCGTCCGCTGCCATCGTCTATTATCATAAAACTCAAGCAGCAATTTGCTATTGAAATGACGTATAACTCAAATGCAATAGAGGGTAATTCGCTCACACTCAAAGAAACCACGTGGGTTATACAGGATGGTTTAACTATCAAAGGGAAATCGCTCAAAGATCATTTAGAGGCGAAAGATCACTATGACGCATTGGAATTTTTGTATGAAACCGTTGAACATAACACGCAACAAACGATTTCTGAAGTATTTATACGAACGCTTCATCAGCTGGTGGTTCGAGAAACCGAGAGAGAAGATGCGGGAAAGTATAGAGCGGTCAACGTCATGATTATGGGAGCTGACCATACACCGCCGGATGTAAGTGAAGTTTCTTTAAGAATGCATGATTTTATTCAGTGGATTAAAATGAATCAGAAAAAGCTTCATCCAATCGAGCTTGCGGCGCTCATTCACCATACATTGGTTTATATTCATCCATTTGCTGACGGAAACGGACGAACCGCCCGCCTTATTATGAACCTTACACTTATGCATGTGGGGTATCCGCTTGTTATTATACTAAAAAATGATAGACGGAAATATTATCGTGCGTTATCACAAGCAGATAAGACCAATTATCAACCACTTGTGCGCTTTATCGCTCAAGCCATTGAACGATCGCTGAATATTTATCTTAAAGTGTTAGTTCCTGCTAAAACTGATGAAGGGAGATACGTTTCATTATCAACGCTTGCAAAAGAAACACGATTTTCAGATAAATATCTCAATTTGCTTGCCCGATACGGCAAGATTGAAGCACATAAAGAAAAACGGATCTGGGTGACGACAAAAGACGCGATAGAGCGATATATACAAAATCGCCAAAGAAACCGAAAAATAAATAGCCCGTATTGACGGAATAAATTTGTTTGTTGCGGGGGTTACAAGAAATCAGAACCTGGTACTTTTCTCTGATTTCTTTTCCTCTTTAAACATGCTTCATACTGGGGATCTAAGGCAGCTCTGAGCCCAGACTCTATTTCTTTCGCTTTCTCTGGAGGTATCTTTTGTTTGACGGCAGAGAGTTCGTTCTCAGCTTCCGTCAACATCCGATAGGCCTCTTCTCCTTGGCCTGTAGCTATTTTAATATGATATACAGGCACTATCATTAGACCTGTTGCTAATTAACCCTCATTAGCCTCATACTGGACACATGACTATT
>CAYIXE010000004.1:0-39528 GCA_964367095.1 uncultured Gammaproteobacteria bacterium
GAAAGTCACTGTAAAGATTAATGCCCACGAAGACGCCCTAAACTGGTATCGTGCCTGTAATGGCGGTACCAGATTTGGGATTGACTGGAAGTCACGAATTTCCGAATCATTACAAAAAAAGATTGTTGGGAAAACCCAAGAACAGGCTTTTTGTTTTCTGCGGCCGTACTTGCAGAAGTTGTACAAGCAAACTGATATCAAAAGTAAACGAGAAGAACTGCAAAAACTGTTTGATCAGCAGCAAGATCGGATTGCCGAACGGATGGAAGGTACTACTGGGAAGAGGATTTGTCGAAAAGATTTCACAATTCTATTAACCACATTCCCACGCTGCCCGTACAATCCACAGCAGGGGATTATCTGGTCGTACACCGAGCGCAACATTGCATTCTCAATTGTAAGTTTTGTTCACGAGTTGAATCACTTTCAAGTTATCTATTACTTTAAGAAGCAGATGCGGAAGAAGTTAACCGAAGCACAGTTTGAAGATTTGAAAGAGGCGCTCACGGTAATCAATAATGACGCATTCAAAGGGATATTCCTTGTTCATGAACAGGGGTATCCAATCCACAAAGCGCTTCGCGCAAAACTCCTGTACTATTGGCGGAAGAATAGGGACTTTGGGAAGCTTATAGCCTACGGGATGAAGATTACACCAAAGTACACGGTCTCTTGACGTACTGTATAATGGTATAAGCTGTATATGAGAAATACGATTCACATCCTCAATGCGTCAGGCGCCCTCACTGCTCTTGAAGCGCAGATACGTCGCACGACGAAGAACGCACTTGTTATAGCGAAGCAACGCCTAACGTTCAATGGTGTTGATATCATCATTCGCCCTACGAAAGAAGCTAACCTAAAAGCCCTCGGTGGCGTTGGTGGGTACTGTCCAGAACCGCACTACATAGATATCACTATTGATAAGCGGCATATACAATCAAAGAAACAATTCGTTGAGACATTAGAGCGTACTTTGCTTCACGAATTGCACCATGCTGCACGTCAACAGCAAGGTTTTTTTTTAAAAATATTACCGTACACCAGCAGATGATCGCTGAAGGGTCGGCAGACTACTTCGTCTACCAAATGACCGGCAAGATTCCGGTTTGGGCTAAGGCACAGAGAGAGGATCGACGGTTAATGAAGTTGCTACGACCAATATTCAAAAAACAGCTTACGGATGAGCTGTACATGCAATTATTCTTAGTAGGGGATATAAAGCGAAAAATCCCTAAATGGGCGGGCTATGCAATAGGGTTTGCTTTGGTGCAAGAGCAACAAGCAATAAATTCAAGAAATAAACTATTAGGATGATGGTCTCGTCGAGTCTGCTACTTCACCCGCATTCTCAATCCCGTGTTGAGCAATTTTTATCGAGTACATCGCTAGCTCGGTGAGCTCGTCTTCTGCCTGTTTACTATCGTCTGTCGTCTGAAGGATCGACAAGGCACGTTTAATGCCGTTGTAGATGCCCACTGACATACCTTTCTTGAAAGCGGTGAATTCTGGGTCGGTCATAAGGGTGATAGTTAGTATACTTGGCAAATCGTACTCTTAAGAATACTGTTGTACTAGGTGTAAAGCGTTCTTTTTGAATATGCAAAGTGTTACTATCTTTTCATAACAGTCACCCAAATTCTTTATGAATATTGAACAAGTACTCCAAAAAGCAGGCATGTCAACCGTTGAGAGCAAGATTTACCTGGTCTTATTATCCTACGGCTCTTCAACAGCCAACGATTTAGCAAAGTTAACAGATACAAATCGAAGTACGGCATACGTTGCGCTAGAAGAGTTGGTGCAACGAGGACTTATTAATATCGTTACCGAGAGTCGGGTGAAGACCTATACTGCCTGCCAACCCTCACAAATTATTAGTTTACTTGAAGAACGTATTAGTCAAATGGAAGACGTTCGTCATTCCTTAAAGGTGCTCTTACCAGAACTCACAGAACTTACACATATGTCTTCCAGCCGTCCAAAAATTCGGTACTATGAAGGTAACGCTGGTGTTCGGGCGGTTTACGAAGATACCCTAACTTCACACGAGACAATTATTGCCTATGCATCCATTGATAACATGCACGAGGCTTTGCCAGATTATTTCCCCGCATACTACCAGCGTCGGGCCGCAAATGGAATTCATATTCGATCAATACATCCTGACACGCCTGAAGCCCGCGAGCGCGTGAAGCACAATAAGGAAGAAGCCCGTGATTCTGTGCTTGTGCCGAAAGATAAATTCGGTTTTTCTCCGGAAATTAATTTATATGACAACAAAATTGCATTTATGTCGTTGCGAGAAAAATTTGGGTTTATTGTAGAAAGTGAAGAGCTTACCAGAGCAATGAAGAAGGCTTTTGAACTTTCTTGGATAGGAGCGAAGAAAATCCACGATTCGTCACAACGTTAAAAAAATACCGCACGACATACCATTTACCGCCTGTCGGAAAAGGAAGTTGCGAACACATATAAGAAGTACCAGCATATCGTTTCCTGCGAAGTTTCATCGGCAGTTGTCTTTGCCGCGATTCAGCAGCATAGCTTTACAAAAGAAGATAAGGTGGTTTTTGTGAATTCTGCGAGGGCTTCGCAGTAGTATTACACTTACAAACTGGCAATCTAGGTGTTTTTGTAAAGCAGTGTTTATGATTGCCAGGCATTGAGAAAAGTGGTACAGTAGTTGCACCCTAACCGGGTGTTTTTTCAACACCATGCTGCTCACTATCATTATCCCGGCGTACAACGAGGCACAGTACCTTGGCACGAAGCTAGACCAGTACCTTGCCGAGTTCAAGGCTGACACGGAATTCCTCATTGTGCCGAATGGCTGCACTGATGAGACGCCAATCATTGCGCAATCGTACGCAAAACGTTTCCCGAATGTGCGCGTCCACGTCATTGCCGAAGCGGTCGGTAAGGCCATGGCTGTGCGGGCAGGCTGGGAACGCGCGCAAGGGGAGTGGGTTGCGTTCTTGGATGCTGATGGCTCGACAAGTGCCAAGGAATTCCAGCACATCTTCAGTGCCCGACGCGATGCCGATGGAGTAATTGCTTCCCGCTGGGCGCCCGGTGCCAAAGTCGAGAACCGATCGGCACTCCGAAAACTCGCGAGCTACGTATTCGCCGCAGTGGTAAAGCTTCTCTTCTGGATGCCGTACCGAGATACGCAGTGTGGCGCAAAAATATTCCGGCGTGAGCTCATCCAGCGAATCTTGCCATTCATTCGCGTGCGGAACATTGCCTTCGACGTTGAACTCCTGCTACTTTGCCGGCGGGCTGGGGCGAGCATCGTCGAGTACCCAACGCACTGGGTCGATCGGTCTGACTCCGTCATCATCGGGTCACCACTTAAGCTCATCCGCAGCAGTCTGTCGATGCTCTGGACCCTCCTCACCTTGCGATTCCGCTTCCTCCCTTTCATTGCCCCACGCCCATGACCCAACGCCACGTCATTATTGAGAAGAAGAACGTCCTTGTCGCAGGCGGAGCAGGTTTCCTCGGCTCGCACCTCTGCGACGAGCTGGTGAAGACCTGTAAAGTCATTTGCGTGGATAACTTTAGCACCGGATCGATTGAGAATATTAATCACCTGTTGCAGAACCAAGACTTCAAGTTCATCAAGCACGACCTCACCGAGCCAATTGACCTCGAGAAGTTCGCTGAACTGCGACCGTTCAAAGTGGCGTTCCAAGGCGTGCAGGAAATCTACAACCTCGCCTGCCCCACGTCGCCGAAGGAGTTTACCAAACTCCCAATCGAGACGTTACTGGCAAATGCGGTGGCCTCACGTCACCTGCTCGATTTGGCCGTGCAGTACGAAGCCAAGTACCTCCTCACCTCATCGTCAGCAATCTACGGTGAACCTGTAGACTCCCAGCCATTCCGCGAGAACTACTGGGGCTTTATCGATCCTATAGGCCCGCGCAGCTGCTACAACGAAGGCAAGCGTTTCGCCGAGAGCCTGACCATGACCTACCGGGAGCGGAAGAAGCTCGACGCAAAGGTTGTGCGCATCTTCAATACGTTCGGCCCGCGCATGCGCCTCACCGATGGCCGGCTTATTCCCGACCTGGTGAAGAGTGCACTAGCGGGTGAACCATTGCAGATTTACGGCCGACCCGATGCCATGAGCACCTTCTGTTTCGTCACCGATATGATTGACGGCATCGTGAAGATGATGAAGTCGCCGGAAGGCGGCCCCATTAACCTCGGTAACCCCGATGGTGTTCTGCTCGTTGGCGTAGCAGAGAAAATCCTCGCCCTCACCCAGTCCACGAGTGCAATTGAACACCTTGACGCCCACCCCTTTGCTAGCCGTCAAGGATCACCCGACATCCACATGGCCCGGGAGCGACTTGGCTGGTTCCCAACTATTCCGTTAGAAGACGGCCTCATGCAGACAATTGAAACCATGAAGGCGAGCCGAATCATGAGCTACCAACCAGAAGCATGATGCATTTTTCTGGCTATTTTCCCCCTCTCTCCAGCTCTCTCCCACAAGGGGAGAGAGAGTGGTTTCGTGCAATTGTATTACTCCTCTCCCCACGCGGGAGAGATGATATTGGTACCTCATTATTCTCCCTCTCCCATTTGGGGGAGAGGGTGGCCAAAGGCCGGGAGAGGGGTTATTTATGAAGATATTGGTAACAGGCGGCGCTGGGTTTATCGGCTCGCACCTCGTAGATGCCCTGGTTGAACGTGGCGAGGAAGTTTTGGTCATTGATGATTTAAGCTCGGGTAAGCGCGAGTACGTGAACCCAAAAGTCCAATTTGTCGAAAGGGATATTTGTATGTCTGCTGCGCTGGATGTTATGCGAGCATTCAAACCCGAAGTGATATTCCATTTGGCCGCCCAGAAGAGTGTTCCAGAGTCACTCAAACACCCAGCCAAAGACGCGGCAATCAACCTGGTTGGCTTGTGCAATATTTTGGAGGCAATTCCCGGGAGCAAGCTCAAGAAATTCATTTTTGCCTCCACCGGTGGGGCAATGTACGGGGATAATGCGAAATTACCGGCAACGGAAACGCAACCCGCCCAACCATCATCCCCCTATGGCATTTCGAAGTATTCATCGGAGCGGTATCTTGACGTCTGGAGTAAGCTGCACAATTTCCAAGCGACAGTCCTCCGCCCGGCGAATGTCTACGGCCCGCGGCAAGACCCATTCGGTGAGGCAGGCGTCATTGCAATACTGGCGAAACGAGCCGTGGAGCAGCAACCCATGCGGGTATTTGGCACCGGCAAGCACACCCGCGACTACGTCTACGTTGCGGATATTGTGCAAGCCTTTCTCAAGGCGCTCGATACAGAAACATCTGGTACCTACAACATTGGTACTAGCCAGGAAACGTCTGTCCTAGACATTATTGCAAGTCTTTCTAAAGTCAGCGGGCGGGAATTACCAATTGATCAGCAACCCGAGGTTGTAGGGGAAATGGAACGGAGCAGTTTAGATGCCAGCAAGGCACGTGC
The DNA here is from genome assembly GCA_964367095.1 of uncultured Gammaproteobacteria bacterium. Taxonomy (GTDB): domain Bacteria; phylum Patescibacteriota; class Microgenomatia; order UBA10105; family UBA927; genus UBA927. The sequence goes on from CAYIXE010000004.1 coordinate 5,480, forward strand.
TACATTGCACTGGCAACCCGAAGTACCTTTGCAAGAGGGGATTCAGAAAACGTACGAATGGTTTAAAGCTTTAGCGTAGAACTATGGCAAAATCATCACAACGAAAGAAAGAAGTCGTCAGCATCGTTGGCTTGGGCTATGTCGGCCTTCCTTTAGCCGCTCTGGCTGTAGACAAAGGTTATAAAGTATTTGGCATTACTCATGGTAAGCAGAAAGTGAATGCTATCAATCGTGGAATCAACACGTTACCCGATGAGCCGAGCATTGCTGCGACTATCGCGAAACGGAAAATCGCTGCTTCGACCAGCTACACTGCTGTTAAGAAATCAGATATTGTCATTGTTTGCGTGCCCACGCCGGTTGACCACCTCAACAACCCAGACCTTGGCCCAGTCATTAGTGCAAGTAAGAGTATTGTCCGTAACTTGAAGAGAGGCCAGCTCATTGTCATTGAGTCAACTATCAACCCTGGGGTGTGCGAGGAAGTTGTCCTACCCATTCTGGAAGCGAACGGCAAGTACAAAGTCGGTCGGGACTTTGAGCTCGCTCACTGCCCCGAGCGCATTGATCCAGGGAACGCAAAATGGAACGTGCGAAATATTCCCCGCTGTGTCGGTTCGGTTACGCCCAAGGGTGCCCAGCGTGCGGCGAAGTTCTACCGTTCTATCATCTCCGGTGAGGTTCGGGTAATGAAGTCTATTAAGGAAGCTGAGGCGACCAAGATCATCGAGAATACCTTCCGCGATATCAACATTGCCTACGTGAATGAGCTGGCGAAGTCTTTTGACGTGCTCGGCATTGACGTGTACGACGTCATCCAAGGGGCGGCGACCAAACCGTTCGCCTTTATGCCGCACTACCCGTCTGTGGGCGTGGGCGGCCACTGCATCGCCGTGGACCCGTACTACCTCATCGAGCGGGCGCGGCAGGCTGGCTTCGACCACAAGTTCCTCAAGCTCGCCCGGGAGATAAACAACAGCATGCCAGCGTATACGGTAGGGAAGCTGCAAGACGCCTTGAACCAGCTTGGTAAGTCGGTAAAAGGGACGACTGTAGGCGTCCTGGGTCTCTCCTATAAGGCCAATGTTGGTGATATTCGCGAAAGCCCGAGCTTGAAGGTCATTGCGCTCCTAGAAGGCCTTGGCGCAAAGGTGCAGGTCTATGACCCATACTTCCCCGAAAAGTCCACCGTGAAGAGCCTGGAGGCCTTCCTGAAGGCGTCTGAATCCATTATCCTGGCTACAAACCATAAAGCCTTCTTGGATCTCAAGCCCGAAGCGTATAAGCGGGCGCATGTGCGGGTGGTCATCGATGGGAAGAATGCGCTCAATAAAAGCGCGCTGCAGAAACTCGGCATTATCTACAAAGGGATAGGGAGATGAAGACATTTGTCGTCATTCCAGCGTTCAATGAAGCCAGCGTGATTCGCCAGGTACTGCAGTCTTTGCAGCCGCTCGGGCATCGTGTCGTGGTCGTTGACGATGCGTCTGATGACAAAACGGCCTCAATAGCCAGAGAGTATACCCCCGATGTCCTTGAACACATGATTAATCGTGGGCAAGGTGCAGCACTGAAGACTGGAATACAGTACGCCTTGCACGAGGGCGCAGAGGTTATTGTCACCTATGACGCCGATGGTCAGCACCAGGTCAGTGATATTGTCGCCCTTCTCGCACCAATCGAAAGGGGGGAAGTTCAGGTAACGCTCGGTTCACGTTATTTGACTGAGCTCTCCCAACAGAAAGTTCCATATACTCGAAAGGTTTTACATCGTTTAGCCGTAATTTTTACAAACGTTAGTACAGGTTTGCAATTAACAGATACGCATAACGGCTTGCGCGCAATGACTGCAGCAGCAGCCCGGAATATCCGTTTCAATCAAGATCGCATGGCGCATGCATCTGAAATTCTCGAAGAGATTGGCCGCAAACACATTTCGTTTTGCGAAGTGCCCGTGACCGTGCATTATACGGAGTATTCACTTGCAAAAGGCCAAAAAATTGGTGACTTTATAAAAATCCTGTTTAAACTCCTCGTTCACAAACTCAAGTAAATGGTTATAAAAGTCCTCGTTTCCATTTTTGTCGCTTTCGCAATATCTCGGGCGGTGCTTCGATATCGGGATAAGAGCTTCGGAATTTTTGCGTTGCTCTTTTGGAGTATCTTGTGGGCGGTTATTGTTTTTTTTGTCTGGTTGCCAAAAGCGAGCGATGTTATTGCCGAAGCAATTGGGGTTGGACGCGGGGTTGACGCGCTCGTGTACGTATCAGTAGTTGCATTATTCTATGCTTCTTTTCGATTGTACGTAAAACTTGAGCACGTCGAACATGAGATTACCGTACTGATTCGAAATTTCGCATTGAAGAGTAAAAAGTAAATGATATTTGTATTCCAGGTGCTACTTATCATTACCAGTGTTGTGATTTTTTGGATATACATTGGGTACCCACTCGTACTGGTAATTGCTGTACCGGTAAAGAAGATTACTGAAGCGAAGAGTGTTGAATTTTTTCCTTCTCTTACGCTAATTATTCCTACGTACAACGAAGCGAGGGTTATTCAAAAGAAGATACAAAATGTTCACGAATTAGTATACCCAAAAGATAAGTTTGAGATGATTCTCGTCGATAGTGCTTCGACTGATGGGACGGAGAAACTTGCTCGTCAGTTCGACCCAACAATGAAAGTTGTACAACTAGGGCACAAACCTGGCAAAGCGAGGGCAATTAATTCAGTACTTCCTGAATCACGTGGCAGTATTATCGTCGTGACAGACGCGAATGCGTACATGCACCCGATGGCTTTGCGGAACGTTGTTCAAGTTTTCACCGATCCTAAGGTTGGTGCGGCGACAGGTTCCATGCGTCAAGTTCCTTATGGGCAAGATGCGGTTTCAAAAGGGGGAGGTTTTTACTGGTCAATGGAGATGTTTATGCGCACTAGAGAGGCACAATTACATTCTGTTGTATCTATGAGTGGAGAGTTGTCTGCCGTACGGCGAGAACTTCTCGTTGATTCCAGTAATGTTGTCAGGCCATGGTACGTACCACGTGGTACCGATGATTTTGAAATGACCCTCTGGGTCATACAGCATGGTTTCAGGGTTGCGTACGTCCCGAGTGCAAAAGTTTGGGAATACGCACCCGACAACATTCGCGATCTGTTCAATCAAAAAGTCCGCATTATTGTTCAAACTATCACGACCGTGAAGAGGAACTTGAGCGTGGTGTGGAAAACCGGTCTGTACGGTATTTTCATTTTCCCTTCACGAAAAATTCTCCCGTTACTTTCACCGTGGTGCATACTTCTACTCACTGCGAGTGCGACCTTCCTGGTAACTTTCACCAGTATTTGGAAAGTTTTAAGTTCGCTCGTGCTCGTTGGGGTCTCCATACTTGTACTATCGAGCATCCTCCCCATTCGAGGGAGCTTTTTCCGCCTTGCACGGTTTTTTGTCCTTCTCAATGCAACCGTTTTCGTGGCTTGGGTTTCTTACTGGCGTGGGGTAGATTTTACTCAGTGGCAAACGGTCGCTAGCACACGACGGTAATGGTACACCCCACTGCGATCATCCTCGCTGCTGGGAAAGGGACACGTCTCGCTTCAATGAAGCTTGGTGTGCCAAAACCGTTGGCACCAATCGCTGGAAAGCCTTTTCTATTTTACCAATTGGAGTGGCTACGTCTTTCTGGTTGTCGCAGAGTTATCATTGCAATCAGTAGGCACAGTTCTGAGATCCGTAAAGTCGTGGGGGCAGGCAGTGCATTCAAGATGTCCATTCGCTACTCAGTAGAGAGCGAACCGCAGGGTACAGCAACTTCACTCCGTCATGCGCTGCCGCTTCTCCCTGCAAGTTTCGTTGTTGTGAACGGTGACACAGCCTGCTCGTACACCCTTGCAGATTTCATAGCGTGCTCGTTCGTTAAGAAACGAGAGAATACCCTGGCCTTGGTTAGGAAGCCAGACGTAAAGCGCTACGGCCGAGTCGTCCTTGATGCTTCATCACACATTGTTCGGTTCATAGAAAAAGGGCATCATGGATCTGGCCTTGTCTACGCAGGCGTCTCTTTCTTACAGCGCAAGGCTATTACCTCTCCGCAGAATCAGCACGCAACGTCCCTCGAGCAAGAGGTATTTCCCGCTCTCGCTAGAAATCATGAGTTGTACGGAATGCGAATTCAAGGTAACTTTTGGGATATTGGGACGCCACAGTCATACCGTCACTTTAAGCGAACGTATTCATCTCGAAAACCATATGGTCATTCGAAGTAGAGCTCCTGTACGCATTAGTCTTGCTGGTGGTGGTACAGATGTGTCACCGTATACCGAAGAGTACGGGGGGTGCGCATTGAATGCAACGATCCGTCGTTACGCATGGGCAACACTTGAGTTACGTAAGGATAAAAAGATCATTCTTGAATCCTACGACCTCAAGAAGCGAGTTGTGTACCCATCCCGCGCAGCTATTAAATACGATGGCAACCTCGATTTACTAAAGGCAGTGTACAATGCATACACTCATATTCAGCAGGGTTTGCACTTGTACTTACGTTCTGATGTGCCACCGCGATCAGGGTTAGGTGGATCAGCGGCAGCTTTCGTTGCAACGATTGGTGTATTCAACTTTCTACTTCGAGAACAACGTCAGTCAAGCTATGAGATTGCAGAACTCGCGTACCGTCTGGAACGCGAAGTCTTGAAGGTGAAGGGCGGGCGCCAAGATCAGTACGCCTCAACATTTGGTGGTGTGAACTTCATTGAGTTTCGGGGACTTGATTTCGTACGAGTGAACCCGATGCGTCTTCCTGATGACTACCTGCTCGAACTCGAGAAACACTTGGTGCTTGTCCGGCTCCCTGAGCAACGTGGGAGTTCCCATGATGTTATTGATGACCAGGTACGGAGAATGAGTCAGAAACGTTCATCGTCCCTTATGGCAATGCACCGGACAAAGTCAATTGCTGAGGAAATGAAACGCCTGCTCCTGAAGGGGGATTTCCTGCGTTTTGGTGAATTGCTGCACGTCGGTTGGTTAGAGAAGAAAAAGTTTACACCCCTAATTAGTAATTCACGTATTGATGCGCTATATACCCTAGCGCGGAGATCAGGTGCAATTGGCGGGAAGATAACTGGGGCAGGTGGCGGTGGGCATATGTTGTTCTTCTGCAAGCCGAACCGTGAACAAGAGGTGACTGCATGCTTGGAACGTGCAGGAGCAACCACGGTCGATTTGCAGTTCGATACCGACGGGCTACGCGTGTGGACAACAGATAATCCAACCTGCTAATAAATACTATGCAAGATCCAAGAGATATTATTCGTGGGGTACTCCAAACTTCCATTGCATTGCGTCAAGACATGCTTTCCGGCTCAATTGATGCAATTGCTAAGGTAGCCGATCTCCTCGTCGCTACACTCCAGCGGGGTGGGACGATATACACCATCGGGAATGGGGGAAGTGCAGCAGATGCACAACACTTCGCTGCGGAACTCGTTGGTCGTTTCTATAAGCTTGAACGTAAGGCTATACCCGCTGTAGCACTCTCGACGAATACGTCAACGTTAACGGCACTCGGGAACGACTACGGGTATGATATTGTATTCTCGAGACAGCTCGAGGCATTCTGTAAACCGCAAGATGCACTCGTCGGGATCTCTACATCTGGTAATGCCGTAAGTGTCCTCAAGGGATTTCAAGTTGCGCTTGAACGTCGAGCAACTACAGTTTTCTTAACTGGACATACGGGCGGTTCAATAGGCAGAGAGTTGATGAATCTTTCGGCCACATTACATATCCCGCACTATAACACAGGAAGGATCCAAGAAGCTCACATCACTGTCATCCACATCCTTTGCCAACTTATTGAAAATGCCCTCTTTGAAACGATGTAAACCAGCGCTGTTTTTAGATCGAGATGGGGTAATTTTCCGTGAAGTAGACCATCTATGGCGCGTTGATCATGCGAAGTTTATTCCTGGAGTATTTTCTGCCCTTCGAAAAGCACAGAAGAAATATCGTTTGGTTGTTATCACGAACCAAGCTGGAATTGCAAAGGGACTGTATACGCTTTCCGATTACCAAATACTCAATAGTTGGATGCTGCGGCAATTTCGACGTCACCGTGTTCGAATTGCAGGAGTGTTCTTTTGCCCACACCATCCAACAGGACGTATTGCGAGATACCGGAAGGTATGTGATTGTAGGAAACCAAAGGCAGGGCTATTTTTAAAGGCAGCTAAGAAACTTCAGTTAGATCTTCAACAATCATGGTCAATAGGAGACAAAACCTCTGATACATTAGCGGCAAAACGAGCCGGGTGCAAGACCATTATAGTTAGAACAGGTTACGCTGGTCGTGATTTGCTCTACCTTACTAAACCGTTACATACTGTACATACAATTTTCGAAGCTGTGTACTTCTTAAGTACAGTAAAAGTTAGTTAATTTTCAATTAATTATTTGCTAACGGTTCATAACATTTAATTTGTTTAGCCAGGTTGGTTAATGTTTTAAGCTGGTATGAAGTATGCACGTTAGCTCAAGGGTACTTCACCCTCTATACCAAATGAAGATTTTTGTGAAAAGGTCCAGATTATTATCCGTTCGTAATTCAAGTTTTTAAATGCGCTTCCACCTACCCACATTCGCATCTCGGTACCGGTTCTGGTTTTTACTCATCTTCATATCCTTAAACGCACTTTTGTTATTCCTGGTGTACCGTCACGAAACGGTACCCTATCCTACTGGTTGGGATGCACCATACTACATCCTTAGAATTCGCGAATTCCTTGAGCGAGGCATTGTCGCTCAACGTTTTGGGTTTGTTTTGGTAATGAGTGTGATCCATCTGGTGACGCGTATACCGGTTATGACTGAAGTCGCCTGGGCCAGTCCAGTGCTTATGGTTCTGACTGCAACTGGCGTCGCCTCATTAGTCTATGCCGCCACCCAACGGTCGCTACTCGGATTCTCTTTGACATTTGCGGTGACGCTCTGGTCGCCACTGAATGTAATACTATCGACGGGAACCTTTGACAACGCTTTTGGTATGGTATTGCTTTTTTTGGCCCTCTGGATTTTGCGCTGGACTGGACCTACTTGGTGGCGTGGAATTGTACTTGCGATCGTAGCGGGTCTTATCGGCTGGACACATATCGAAACCTATGCTCTTTTTTTATTTATCGTCGCATTGTATGAAGTGTTACGATTATATCGTCACAAATCTATTCGTCTTTGGTGGGCGCACGAATATGATATAATTACGGCCATACTATCAGGAGTACTGGTCGGGGTTTGGCATTGGGCCGGTACTTTGGATAGACTTTTTACGTCCTACACGACGAAAGTCGGGCCGGGCGGCAACGCTTCCATACCCTACGCCCAGTCTGCAACACTAACGAGCGTGATCAACTATTTGCAGACTGGTATACCGGACAGTACTGTTCTTTGGATTGTGCTAGTCACATTGATCGTTCTGGGCTATCGAGTCCTGCGTCGGCACGATCGCGCCACTGACCTTTTTATATCCTATATACTCGTTGGGTATGCAGTGCTCCTCTTCGCTATTTACCGTAGCAGTATTCCAATAAATCGGGCGATACTTCTTGTTCCAGCTAACGCGCTTATCGGTTACGGTATTTATTACATCATCCGACTTCCAAAGCGCTTGCATTTAACTATCGGTGTACTTGTTGTCATTTGGGCCTACTTTGTTTTTGTAACCCCGACTGCCTTCATTGCGACGATACGTCGTCTATCACCCTCCATCTCTCCCACGACTTTTGCGGCTTACCAGTCTTTGGCGACGTATGTACGCGACCATCGCATTACTACCTATGTTGTGCTAGTTGACATTCCAACGCATGAACCCGCGGCAAGTGCCTACTATCAATTGTGGACAAACTGGTTATCGGCTACGAGGTCAGTTGGCACCACAACCGATCAGTTCTGTATATACCTTGGATCATTAACAAACTACCGTCAAAACGTCCAGACGTTGCGCGATAACCAACAAGAGTACAATGATACGAGCCTCGAGGCTCATCGGTGCTTCAACCGCATGATCAACGCTTTTCCTGGTACACCAACCCTTTTTGTCATTCAGGGGATGTATTTCTCCTCGTTTTCGCAACCGGCGTGGAGTGCAGTTACCGAAGTAATCACTCCGAATCTCGGACTAATTAATCTTTCAACTTCAGCGGTTATTCCGTAATAATGTCTGATAACCCCAGCGATGTCGGAAGAAATCGGCTACAGCCTGTAGTATGTAGCGCCACAGTACCATTTTCCGCTTCAAAGTTAGAATAACCATGAATCCGAGGACGTAGTACCCGACGTACACTGCTGCGTACGTTGGCCAGTGGTACCAGGGTAGACGTTTCCGGAGTAAGAGTAACCGGTTACGAAGGAAGTAGTAGACATACGTGGCTGACATGTGACCAGTTGTGGCAGCGGAGTCGTGAATAACCACAGCCAGCGGAGCGTACGTCAGACGCAATTCGGCCCGGCTTATCCGGAGTGCCAGATCGAGTTCTTCGCAGTAGAGGAAATAGTCCGAATCAAACCCCGGGCACGCCGTCAGGCCGCGTTGGGTTATGTACAGGGCAGCCCCAGAAATGTAGGTCAGATTTATTGGTGGTTCCAGCAACGGCTGAAAGGTTGTATGTGCACCACAGAGATGATCAATACCACTCCATGCATTGAAGGTACCCCCTCCGAGCGCGTAAATAGTCTTACGATCGGGGTAAAGAATAGTTGAGCCGACAAGTCCAATATTGACGTCGGTCGCGGCCATTGCCACGAGTGCCAACAATGCCCCTGGTTCGGCCGTGGCGTCATTATTAATGCACCAGATACCCTGATTATACTTATCGGACCTGGCTTGCACGATGCCGACATTGTTTCCACCAGCATACCCATCATTACGTGGATTAAGTATGACCGTTATTCTTGAGTCATTGTGGTATAACTCGACTAAGCGTTGCCCTTCGTCGTTATTGGAATTATTATCAACTATGTAAATATGGAACAATGAATACTGCAGATTAAGGAGTGACGCAACACAACGGGTCGTAAGTTCGTACCCATTCCAGTTGATGGTGATGATGCCGACACGCAATTGGTTCACTGTCGGTTTACTCCTTTGACCTGACCCGGGCCCTCCAGAAATCCATAGTATCCGCCAGGGTTTTAGTCATATAGTCAATTTTAGGACTCCAGCCAGTAGCTTTTTTGAATTTACTATTATCGCCGATCAAAATTGGCACATCCGATGGCCTGGCGCGATTCGGATTTTTATGAATGGTAATGTTGTGACTAGTTGATAGGCTGATTAAATGGTTGAGTACATCTTCTATTTTGTAACCGCGACCGGAGCAAATATTGTATTCTTCGCCTGGTACGCACTTGTATGTCGATAGCCAGTACGCTTCAACGATATCCCGAACATCGGTGAAATCTCTAATTGCTTCTAAGTTACCAACCTCAATCACGGACGGATGCTTTCCAATTTCAATTTCCGCAATTTGTTTAGCAAAATTACTATCAACAAATACTTCCCCACGACGTGGGCCGGAATGATTGAAGGCCCGAGTTCTGATTATCTGTAAACCGTAACTTTTAAAATATTGATAGCCCATAAAATCCTGCGCGACTTTGGATACAGCGTATGGCGAAAGCGGCCTGAGGGGGTTAGTTTCTTTGATCGGTACTTCTAATGGCAGTACCAAGCCGTATTCTTCTGACGAGCAGGCAATTTGTATTGCTGGGTTATATGTTTTGCTTTGAATTTTACGAACCGATTCAAAGATATTACATTGGCCGATAATATTAATTTCAAAAGTCTCACTTGGCGATTCCCATGAAGTTGGCACAAAACTTTGGGCAGCTAGGTGGAAGATTCTATCCGGTTTAATATCATTAATAAGGTTATTAACATTATGAGCATCCTTTATATCGCAATCATGGTATGTAATCATACCATCGAGGTGATTAACATTGTTAGTATTACTGCGCCAGCGTTTAATGCCATGGATTTCAGTCTCTGGATGCTGTTCATGTATGTATTCTACGAGATGGCTACCAACGAAACCAGTGACACCAGTAATGAGAACTTTCATAGGAAGTTTAAATAATTTAAATACTAGTAACCTGATTATAATAGCATGATTTATCTATTCAACATACCCCTCAATGGCCGTTAGGGTGTCTTTTGCCGTTTGAGACCATGAGAAACGTTTTGCCTGTATAGTGGTAGCTTGTTTTTTTTGTTCCCACCAATCTTGGTCAGCAAAAAGTTGGTACATAATTTTAGCGATCTCAGTTATGTCTTGTGGGTTAACATAGATAGCCGCCCGACCAGCCACCTCGGGGATGGATGTGCTTCGAACGGTGACTGTTGGTGTGCCACAGGCAAGAGCCTCGAGGACGGGAAGTCCGAATCCTTCATATGATGAGAGATAAAAGAAGGCCCGTGCTTGCTGATACAGTTGAATAAGAAGTTGGTCACTAGTATGTTCGACTCTTAGTACAGCAAGCCGCCCTGCGGATCTGTTTATTTCATCAATTAGTATATAGATGTTTTGTGGTGGACGCGTTTCGTCTTGACCGCAAACTACAAATTGAGTTTTTACTTCAGGATGACCACTCAGATATTCACTAAAAGCTAATAACATTTCTCGAACGTGACGGCGATTCATTATTTTCCCAACAAATAAAAAATAATTTGAGTCGAGCCTAGGAACTGAAGGTAGATTGGTTTGGTGATTATCGGGTCTAAAATTAGAACTAGCCGCCAGAGGAGTTATTACAATTTTTTTTTCTAGCAAGTAGTAGTATTTCTTTAATTCGTTGGCACTAAAGTTGGAAATGGTAAAAACGATATCTGCTTTTGTAGCTGCCCGACGAGAATATATTTCGGCCGACCAGCGGTATAATTTTGGAAACCATTCGGAATGAGTGATTAATGATATGTCATGTATGGACATACTACGACGCAATCTGCTTGGCAGGAATGGTGGGCAAAAGTAGTCCGGTGAAAAAAACCAGTCGATATGGTCGTTGATCATGGCACGCGGTAGAGACCAGTTATACCACAGGTGAAATGACTTACTACCAAATGGGCGGGGAATACGGCGGTGTATGATTGGTGATCCAGATACGAACAATGCCTCATCTTCCGGCTCAAGTTGTTCGGACGAAGTGTAGACAAAAAAAAGGTGACCCCGTGGTTCATGTTGCCACTGTTGCAACAAATTTATCAGGTATCGACCAACACCAGTTTTATTAGGACCGAGATGACGGCCGTTTATACCAACGTTCATAATATTTGTAGAAGGATTCGTATTGATTAATATGTTGCCAGCCGGTGTAGTCATGGCGTTCACCGTTGAGCAATTCCAGAAGCCGGTTAGCCACTAAACGATGACCGTCAGCGGTAAGATGGATGCCGTCAAGTGAAATTGGGGATGAAGTTAGCTTTTGTATTGCCGCCATGTCAATCCAAAAAATGCTTGTGTATTCTCGTGTTAAAGATTTCATAATGGCGTTGTACTCCTCAATACTACGGTTTGTACCCGGTGCCTCTCGTTCAACCCAGTCGGCAACTTGGGGTAACCCTATTAATACTATTTTTTTTGTTGGTGTATCAGAAAATATTTTTTTTGAAATATCACGTAGTACAAAACGGTATTGTCGAGGTGAAACCCAACGGCGTTGGATACCTAAAGCGTATATTAAACGTTCAAATATTTTTCGGTAAATTTTTTTCCCTACATATTTTACACCGCGAGTGACTGCGCTATTGTATTTTTTTTTGATTACTGAATTATTCCAAGCGTTCATTGAAAAGACATTTTGTAGCCAGCGAGGCCGGGCCCGGAATGTGGCCTCCACAATGCCGAAGTGAAGTATGACGAAATCAGGAAAATGTCGTATACATTCGTCCTCGAGGTATGTGTAAACATCAGTCACCATTGCTGATTGTTTCGCTCCGTTTACTATGTGTAATCCATTATCGTAAAGGATTTCAGTGTATGTTTTTTCCTCTGCATTTTTTCGAAAGGGGTGGATTAGCAAAGGCACGGAGTTGCCGAGGATTGAAATAACTGGTGGGTGATTCATAGCATTAAACGAAGTCGGTCAGAATAATCTCTTCTACTTAATAGCACATCGATAATAAAGTCAAGTTCCGCTTGTTTGCCGGGTAGTAATTGTTGTTCGTCGGTAAAATTATATTCGACGGACGGTTCCCGAAAATTTGACACATGTTCTAGCACCAACGGAAAGGGGATGTTGTATCCAAAAAAGAAAAAAAATGAATATTTACGCGCTGCAGCAACCAATTCTTCAGCAACAGTTGGTAATACGGGTTGACTGAGTAGTTTGTAGTATTGTGTGCGATTGGTGATATCGTGAGTAAATCCCTGCCCACGGTAATGCGTTTTACCAGCCACAATAACCGGTTTTCCCATCATTGCCGCTTCAATCCCAGCGGTTGAAGAGTAGACGATCGAAAGATTGGCAAGTGCGGTCAGTGGGTATGAACTGATTTTACTTGATGGGGGAATGACGATGACGTTAGACGGGAGTATTGGGTAGTACTCACGGAGGGAGACCTCAATACGTTCGGTAGTGGAAAGATTGTGCGGGTTTATCTCTGCTGGATGTATACGGATAAGGAGTTTTCGATCTAAATGTTTCGCGTACCAAGCGATTGTTTCACGTATCCATTCGATTTGGTTAGTAAAGGCAATATCGCAATCGAGTAATGCCGAATCCCAAAGCAAGTTTGTAAACAAGATGTCGGGCTTTTCAGTGCTGGACAAGCCGATTTCAGCACGTATTTTTTTATCATCGAAGATTGGCGCTTTCCAATAGTTAAAGATATTTTTTTCCCCCTTACTTCGATTCTGTAGATATATATTCAATTGTTCATCTTGTGATGGCGTTAACCGATGCGTCCGATACTGAATAGGGAGGTATTTTTTCATGGGAAAGTTAATGATTGGTTCGTTGATGCCGAGCATCAGCGTATTCAACATGAAACCAGCCTCAAACGTAATGACTCGTATTCCTAGTCTTTTTGCTATTTCGAGCTGCAATCTACTATCGAGAAAACTGCCATTTAGTATAAATAGAATTGAAGGTTTGATTTCATAGAACGCTCGTTCAAAAGTATCGACCATGACCATTCCGATGGCTAGAAAATCTTTCCAAGCATCAAGTATTTCAGGTCCAGAAGTAGTCTGACTGCAACGAAAGTAATGGATAAGTGGGTTTTGAACATACATACCCAATTGAAGTTGGTGGTAAACAAACGTCTTACATTCCGTCAGCGAAAATTTTTCCAGGTAGGATCGGTACTGCTGAAATTTTTTTCCATTTCCAAAATGACTAAATGGCTTATGGTTGAAGCGAAAACCGGACAGGAGTGCATTGGTGTACAGTCGGTAGTATGGCATTATGAACCCTCTGTCTTGAAGATCAAAGTACAACCCGTTACGACGGGGGAAAGTAATATCAAAATGGCTGAATACGATCCTATGTCCGCGTATTTCCATTGCCCGTGCAATAGTCGTCTGCCAGGCCAATCCCCGGTCGAGGAAAAATGTTGTTGGAAACCATACAGTCAGTGGCCGGTCAGTGACTAGGCGTTTCACTGGTCGCAGATTTTTCCCAAAATTGAGAAAAGTGTTTTTACCACGGAATTGGTCAAAGAAGTATTTCCCCCATAAAGATAAATAGTTACGGAATATTGGCCCACGGGTAATTGGTAAATAAGTTTGCATGCAATTTATTTCGTAATCTTTAACAACAGAGCGATGGTTTCGAAAGCCCGTTGAGCAGACCGGCCGTCGACGGTCGTGAAGTATTCGGTAATAAACTGGTCGCGAGCGCTACGTTGGTCGTGATTGATGGTGGGATGTGTCAATATTGACTCTAATGCGTTAAGTAGTTCTTTCGGGTTGGTTACAGTATTCACACCACCAGAGAGGTGGAATGGAATAAGATCACTCGCCCATCGGTCTTTTGCTTCACCCCAGAAAGTATATATAATTGGCTTGTTTGTTACCATCGTTTCTATCAGTGCGGTTGTTTGGAATCCAATTATGCAATCAGCATTGACGATTAAATCATTTGATAGCGATGCTCCGGTAGCTAGAAAAACGTTGGATAGACGGGCACTAGCAATTTCTTGGGCGACGGCGGCAATATCTGACTGTTGCGGATGCGCTTTAATGACCAGATCGATCTCCGGATGTTGGCGCGCAAAATTAAACAATACACGGTGTGTTTCCTGGCGGAGTACGTTCCAGTGCATCTCACCTTTGGCGATCATGTAATCCGGCGTATAAGCCCAGGGATCATACGTAAAAAACAAGAACATTGGTGCATCCGGCCGCAATCCCGGCAGGCTCAGCTTATTTTTTTTAGGCCATCGTTCCGGCTGCCTCCAGAAGTCGGAGCGCGGCTGGCCGGTGACGGTTATACGTTCCGGTGTCACTCCCGATTTTATCCAAAACTGTTTTTGTCGCTCGCTCCAGACCAAAATATGATCGGCCAGGAGCGGACACTCGTCGCGAATGTACTGGGCGAAATGAGTGAAGTATGCCGGGCAAATCGTACCCTCTTTATCGATGACATAATAAGGCAACCCATGTTCATGGAGTACCGGTATGAGATCTCGCACATAAAAGAAATTATCAGAAGGCGCGACAACGGCGACAAAGTGGTATTTTTTAATCAAGCGAGCCACAAGGTGCTGGAGTATTAGACGATACCGTTCGCGAATCGGTTGAATGTCTGGACTATTAAAAACGGCATACGACTCAGCCGATCGAGGGAACAATTGGTCGGCGGCGACGCGAAGCGCATTAGCATTAATAGTCACGAAAGAAAAAAGTGAATTCGCCCGTTCTAACGCTACAATATCCTGTTGGAACATATGGTCAATGAGCAAAATGGTGGGTTTGCCCACATCACGCGGAGCGGCTATTCGCCGAAATAGGTACCACCAAAACAGCAGAACAAAATACGTATCACCGAGAAGCCTTTGACCAATTTTTTTGATAACGTATTTCATAGTCTATACCCGTGCCGGAATCCCAGCTTCGACCAGAGCGTTCTTGATATCGAGAGGCGTGTATTGAGTGTATTGAAAAATACTAGCGGCGGCCACCGCGTCAGCCCGGCCATCTTTCACCACCTCAACACAATGTTTCGGTATGCCGGCTCCCCCACAGGCGATGACGGGGATACGTACAGCTTGAGCGACTTGTTTCGTTAAGGTAATATCATAGCCATTCATAACTCCGTCGTGGTCGATTGAAGTAAGAAAAATTTCCCCAGCACCTAGTTCTTCGACTTGTTGTGCCCATTGAACAGGATTTTTTCCTGTCGGCACCGTACCGTGATCACGGAAGACTTCATAACCGTTAGGCGTTTTACGCACGTCCATTGATATAACAATACATTGCGACCCATATCTTCTCGCACCAGCGGTAATAAAATCAGGGTTTTCGATGGAGGAAGTATTCAGCACAACTTTGTCTGCGCCGACACGCAGTAGTCGGTCGATATGATCAAGCGTTCGTACACCACCACCAACAGCTAGTGGCATGAAACATTCACGGGCAATGTCGGAAATAAGCGGGTAGAGAGGATCACGTTGTTCGTTGGTCGCGCTCATATCAAGAAAGACCAACTCATCTACGTCGCGTGAGTTAAAAACGGTGACCGCGGCAATGTAACTGCCAATGTTCCGATGCTGGCTAAATTGGATCGTCTTAATGAGTCTCAGGTCTTTTAGCAGTAAGCAGGGGATAACGCGAGTTTTGAGCATGACTAAATGTTACTTAAAAAGTTTTTTAGAATTCGTACACCATTTTTTTGACTTTTTTCTGGATGAAATTGTGTTCCAAAAATGTTTTCTTTTTGAACAGCGGCGACGAAAATTTCGCCGTAATCACAAGTAGCAATAATGTCTTGTGGATTGGAGGCTTTCAGGTGATAACTGTGAACAAAATAAAAATCAGGGTTGGGCTGAGGCACAAGTTTGAAAAGTGGAGAATCATTCACTAATGTTATGTTATTCCAACCAACATGTGGAACTTTATATTTAGTTTCGTTGACTGTAAAGTGTTCTACTTTACCATGAATCCAGCCTAAACCGGTATGCGGCCCGCCGTGTTCCATACCTTGATCAGCCAGAAGTTGGACGCCGATACAGATTGCTAAAATAGGCTTCCCTTTCTTTATAACTTCTTCGTGTAAAATTTCAATCAATCCAAGGTCACTTAGATTTTTCATACCATCAGCAAATGCGCCAACACCGGGGAGTATAAGGTGGCTAGCGTCTCGTAGTTGTTTGTGATCATTCGTCAAAACCGCGTCATACCCGATAGCTTTCAGGGTTTTCGCAACGGAACGCGTATTACCCATTTGGTAGTCGATGATCGCCACCATGTGTTACGCGCTGTCTTTAGCTCTCAGTGGGGGCAGCACCTGAATAAGACATTCCGGTCGTTTAGTGAGTTGACCTTGACTATCCCGAATAACATTACCATCATCATCGGTCATGAAGATTGCCTTATTGGTAAAACGATCGATAACTTCGAAAAAATCTTTTTTTTCAATTTCGTAGAACTCACAAAATTTATCTACTACATCGTAGAATAGTACACCGTCATACTTTGTAACTTTTTCAATACCTTCATTTCTTGTCATGCGCCCATTACGAATATCTAAACAGGCATGGTCTGTAGCTCGGCCAAATCCAAATTTTGTATACTTTTGGTAATCATGAATCGAAACCAAAACATCGTCGAGATTTTCATAATTGGTATATGTACCTTCAATTAAACCATTTTCTTTAGCCGAAAAACCATATTTTTTTACTAAGTCAACTTGCTGGCGTTGGTCCCACTTAAAAAAGTATCCAAGGAAAATACCAGTTACACCAACATCAGCTAGTTGCTCGTCGGTGGGGTATCGATATGGTTTTAAGTCGGCGGAGGTAATACCATTCACGCCGATCATATCCTCAGTCCGGTTTCCCAGTAAACCGCCAAATTCTTCAAGCCAACGACGGTCAAGCACTGGTTTCTGACGGGCGGTTGCCGGCCCGCCGTATTCGAGTTGGGAATTTTCACCCCAAATAAGTAATGGGATTCTAAAATTAACTGCAAAATGGATTGGCGTGGTAAAAATACCTAGGTGATTTGGCCATTCATGGTCACCAACCCGCCGGAAGCCTTCCAGACTCATGGTTTTGTAAACACGTTCATTTTTGAAAAATTCGACGACATCTACGCCGAGATTTACGTGGAGATTTCTTAGATTTTTTTTACCGAGATCTGTCGGATAGGTCGGCGCAAAACATACACACAGTGGGTTAAGTCCATAAATAATTTTGGCAACATACACTTGATAGGTGCTGTCTTTTCCGCCGCTAACAGGGATGATACAATCGTAACGATTATTTTTTTTATCGCGATAACGTTCAATTACCTCTTTAAATTCTTGCTCTCGTTTTACCCAGTCAATATTATTCTTGGCTTCTGTTGATTGGCACGCATCACAAACTCCTAGTTCATCAAAATGAAGATCCGGTTTCGTGTTGGGCATGACACATTTTGAGCAATATTGAAACATAAGCAAGATTATTTAGTTAGTATACCTAGCGTAATCTACCAAAAAAAACGTTTTAATGCAAGTTTTATCTTCTGGGCTGAAGTCGCCCCGAACGATAAGGTTTCCTAAGCGAATCGTACTTATCGTTTCGAGGGTTGAACTGCGATTCGGTTAATTTCAGACAGTAGGGCTTGAGTGATATTGTTGATATTTTCCTTTTCCGTTAGTTTGGATACCCGAAGATAATCCGGATCAATGACTGCCGGAATCGACACCTCACCCAACGCTTTCAGATAGAGCTTCATGTTCTTCAGCGAGGGCTTAGTATGATGATTCAATATCTGATCCAGTGCCCGCTGACAATCATCGTTGGTGGTAATTCTAAATACACCATCAGCAAACTGGTAGATGTATGATCCAAACATCAATACCGGTTTCTCCCTAAATAATGCTTCCCATCCCGGGGTACCGGTCGACGTTGCAACAGCCAGACAATGCCGAATTAAGTTAAAGCTATTACTATTTTTTCGGACTAATACGACGTTTTTTGTCTTCAATAGGTCTTGGTAAAATTTTATCGTTCGGCAAAAAGAAGTTTGTTTCGGGTGTTCTTTAACGTATACATAGACGTCGTTTGGTAGGTATTTGGAAATCATTTGAATAATTAACTGCTGGTCGACAAAAGCGTCGGCTAAGGGTGAGGTTGATAATTCGGGCTGATACTGGAGCGGCACATAAATATATTTTTCTCCCAAATCCGGATAGATTGTATGGCGTTGGTAGAAACTATATAACAACAGATTTCTGACACTCTTGGTGATAGCATAACTAATCCGTAATGGACCAAACGCGTAGTACAAAAATTTTACCCACTTTACTGGATTTACACATTTCAGTAAAAAGTCTTTTGGGTCCTCGACAGCAACACGATAAATATTTAGGACCGGATCGATAATGAATTTATATGTCGTCCGCCAGTCGTTTTTATTTTTCATATAAAAAGGTACGGCATCATCGCTGTTCGATACTTGGGCGTCATAATGATATTGTAAATGATCGGGTAGAGTAATGGCGTTATCACTTTCCCTTTGGTAGCGATGCTGAAGTTCGTGAAAACGAGACTCTAACTTGAGGCAGTTCTCTTTCCAATCGTGCATGATCAAAGCGGTATCTTCAATTTGGGATTGGTGGTATAGGAAAATGATTGGGATTTTTTTGAGTTGGCATAGTCCGTACACGACATAGTCATATATTTCGTGAGGCACGTTAGCGGCGATGAATAAATTAACACTGTGTTTTTCAATCACCGTGTTCCAATAGCGCATAAAATAATAATATATGTCGACACGCTCCTGGTGCGTGTACCGCCGGCCGACTTCAAGACGATCAATCATTTTTAAGACAATTCGTTCGCTATTAGCCATGCCGGTAATGAGTTCCTGATCTAAGGGAATTAAATTATTGGGGTCGTAGAGTGATTGACTGGTTGGCAACAGTGAATGGTATTTGATGAATTGGACTTCTTGGACCGCAAGATTTTTTATGGGTTTCTTATAATAGATAATGCTGAGATGGTTAATGGGAATTTTTTGGCAAACATTAACAATGACTTTTTGGAGCGCATCGCCGAAAAAACCGTTGATAATGAGATTCCGCATTGATGTAGAGCGCTACATTTTCGTAGCCGCTGGTCGAATTTGAAATTGACGGGTTTCACCGTCCGACAATTTCCACTGATAGGGAATAACTAATTTTGTTGAATCTCCAAGCATTTGATCAGCATTTACTCCTCCAAAACCAGCATCAAGCATATTCCCGGTAACATTAAATAGTCCAATTTCACGAGCGGAAAGGATATCCTCGAAAATATTTTCGGCTCGTATACCCAGTTGAAGTCCGTACAATCCTGGCAAAAGAGGCATGTGCTTAAAAGTACACGAAATAACGCCTCGACCTTCTAAACTTGAGGGTGTGGAGCCATCGTATAACATACTCGCAATGAACATCGGTCCATAATGGGAATTCACCGCTATCCAAAATGAAGGAAGTTTAACTTTTTCCCGTGCAAAAAAATGCAATTCAATAGTCAAATCATCTCCCGGTTGGTAGTCATTTGTTTTTTGACCAAGTTTATTTTTTAAAATAGTATTCTCAATAATAATTGCGCTAGTATCATTTGGACTAGAGTCTGAGTTGTACACAGTCTTTTCAATGTAGTTTGCGACCAGTGTATTCATATCCCCAGTTTCAACAACTCGGCCCTTGTCCAGCCATATTCCTTTTTTACATAAGGCTTGAATGGATGGCATGTTATGACTTACAAATAATACGGTTCGTCCAGATTGACCAATCGACTCCATTTTCCCCAAGCATTTTTTTTGGAACTGGGCGTCCCCAACCGAAAGTACTTCATCAACTATTAATATTTCTGGCTCTAAATGGGCGGCGACTGCAAAAGCCAGACGCACGTACATCCCGCTGGAGTAACGTTTGACCGGGGTATCGATAAATTCACCGATCTCAGCAAAACTGACGATACTATCAAAATTCCGTATAATTTCCTGGCGTTTCATACCCAGGATTGCGCCGTTGAGAAAAATGTTTTCCCGGCCTGTTAACTCCGGATGAAAACCAGTCCCAACCTCCAAGAGCGAAGCCACCCGTCCACGTAACGTAATACTTCCTGTCGTGGGTGGTGTAATCTGTGACAAGACTTTCAACAGTGTACTTTTTCCGGCTCCATTCCGACCGATGATGCCAATAGCTTCGCCCGGCATCACCGTGTAATTAATATCTTGCAAAGCCCAAAAGTCATGTTTGGGCTTATGCCACTTCTTGTAGTCGAATAAACCAGTTATTGTGTCTCGTAAAGTATTATCCGGTTTTCTGCCACCGATTTGATATCGTTTACCAACGTGATTGATTTCGATAATAGGCTTGCTCATGTAGATTCTACAGGATATCGGCAAAAAACCGTTCGGCTTTACGAAAATACGCAATACCCAAGGTTATTATGATTAAGCCGATCACCGCGGAAAAACCCAGTTGCAACCAATCAACCGACCCCTGGCCGAGCAAAGTGGCTCGGGCAAAGGAGATGACGCCGGTCATCGGGTTGAGTGACATGATCCAGTGGTATTTTTCCGAGATGATACTCAGTGGGTAGATGACTGGGGTAACGAACAACAATATTTGAATAAAAAAAGGCAAGATGTGGCGGACATCTCGAAATTTGACATTGACTGAGGCTAAGAAAAAACCCAAACCGGAGGCTGAGAGTAGACTGATCAGCAATAGAACCGGCAACATGACGATGCCCAAGAGCGTCGGTGTGTATTGAAAATACACCATCATTCCGATTAACACTAGGAAAGCAAAGCAGAAATCTACCAACGGTGTCACGGCGGTTGATAACGGGAGGATCAAACGGGGGAAGTAAACCTTTTTAATGATGCTCTCGTTGGAGACCAAGCAATCACTGGTATTCGTTAAGGCGCTTGAAAAGTAGTTCCAAAGTAGAAGACCGGTATAAACAAAAATTGGGTACGGCACACCTTCAGACGGAATCGAGGCCAGGCGACCAAAAATGACGGAAAAAATAACCATCGTGATAAACGGTTGAAAAATAGCCCAAGCGATACCTAAAAAAGTTTGCTTGTACCGAACCTTAATATCTCGCCAGGCAAAGATATACAGTAGCTCCCTATACTTCCAAAGTTCCGGTAAATTAACTTCCACTAAACCCTTTGGTGGCTTGATTGTGTATTCGATCGCGTTGTTGCTCATGAAGTCAAAATTGTTTAACCGACTAATTGCTGACGGTATTGGGCATTAAAGACTTAACGAGTGTACGAGAAAATTTCTACCTCGTCAACCCCACGTAATGATTCAATAGCTAGGCGTTCAAACCCTACTATTGATCAATATGACGCTTGCCTATACCCATCTTAGCAAAACGCACTTTGACATTAGTGTTTAATATCTTTATGCTGATCACTCTACTGCCTCTAAAGTGAGGAGTAACATTACGCAATATATGTCAAATATGATACGCATTGGAAGTAGAAAGGTAGGTCCAAATGAGCCGTGTTTTATCATTGCCGAACTTTCAGGAAATCATCATCAAAATTATGATGAGGCGGTCGCCTTAGTTAGGGCTGCGAAGGAAGCCGGCGCTGACGCAGTCAAACTCCAAACCTATACCCCAGACACTATCACTATGAATTCTCGCAAAGAGTGGTTTATGGTGGCCGGAAAAGACAACCCCGACATTTGGAAAGGTAAAAGTTTGTATGAGTTGTATCAAACTGCCTACACACCCTGGGAATGGCAGCCAAAACTCAAGCTGCTGGCCGATGACATCGGCATTCCGCTTTTCTCCAGTCCCTTTGACGAAACAGCAGTGGATTTTCTAGAGTCCATAAACGTGCCTGCCTTTAAAGTCGCTTCATACGAAATTGGACACGTTCCGATGCTAAAAAAGATTGCCCAGACCGGAAAACCGGTGATCATGTCCACCGGCTTTGCCTCACTTGACGATATCGAGTTAGCTTTGAATACATTGCGCGATAACGGAGCAAAAGAAATTGCTATTTTGCACTGTGTCACATCTTATGCCGATGCGCCGAGACCGGCCGATATGCATTTATCAAATATAGAAGATCTACGCCAACGTTTTGGTGTCGTGACTGGTTTTTCTGATAATAATGCCGGGATCGATATCCCACTCCAAGCTGCCGCGGCCGGGGCAGCGATTATTGAAAAACATTTTATCCTCGATCATGCCAGTGGCGGGGTCGATGCCCAGTTTTCCCTTGACCCGACCGAGCTTAAAACCTTGATCAAAAAAATCCGTGCAATCGAGTCCGGGGATGCGCCGAACATTCAGCTGGATCCGGTTGCGATAGGCGCCCCGTTCTACGGACCGATCAATGAAGCGGAAAAATATAACCAGCGTTTCCGCCGTTCAATTTTCGTGACCAAGGACATCAAGATTGGTCAGAAATTAACCCCCGATAATATTCGAATCATTAGGCCGAATTTCGGACTCCATAGCCGTTATTATGAAGAAGTGCTAGGCCGGGCCGCGGTTCATGATATCGAAGCAGGCACCCCCCTAGCGATGGATGATGCCGCCTAGGCCAGATCCCTAACGATTCAGCACATTTTCTGTATGTCGAACTATCCTTTCCCAACTGTTGATCAAGTAAAAATCCTACTCTCACCAGGCCCTTGGACAACAAAGTCGGGCGGCCAACTGATCCAGCGTTTTCAATTTTCCTGGGCCGAAATCGCAACTAATTTTTTTGGATATACCAACGCTGAATATCAACGTTTGTCGGAGGATATTCGCGGGTTGAGAGCGTATACGGTTGCCGGCATTCCCAAAGGCTCCATAGGGGCCAAGGAATTTCACAAGGTGCGGGTAGAAATTAGTTTTGCTCTTGGCGGCGCCTTGCAGTGGACGATAGAAGATGTTTTCGGCGGACGGAAAGAAATTTCGTTGGCCAAAAACGAAATCATCTGGATTCCGCCGCACATTCTCCACACCTATCAAGCGCTGGAAGACAACAGCAGCCTTCTGGTTATGGCCAACACGTTGTTCCATCCGGAGCGGCCAGCCACCAGCGACAGCTACAGTCGCGAGGAGTTTGAGGCACTAAACTGAAGAGCCCCGAAGACGGGGAAGAAGTAATTGATTTGCAGTCCGAGTTATTTTTTCGGGTCCGGCTTTTGCTCGACCGTTGAATTTATTTTCGCAATCTCCGGGTGTTGATTCAACCAGCCAAGAACTGTTGGAACATCAATGAGTTTTCCTGGCTGGTAAAATTCTTTATAGATGGCCTCCAAGAGCGTGTAATCCTCAGGGGTGTCGATGACCAAACGAAACTTCGGAAAGTGGTAGGCCATTGGCATATTAATGTTTGCAGTCTTGAAAAGCTGCTCGTGACTGCGGATATAGGGAGTAACGTGTTCACGGTCAAAGATTGTTATCGCTTCGCGCTGAGCTTGGTCAAGCACTTTGAACGTAAAGACTTCGGTGTCCATCCCGCGGGGAAAGTCTCGATCAAAAACGTTGGAAACGTAATCATTACCGTCTAGTCCATTAATAACGATATCAATAATCTTCGGGTCAATGAGTGGACAATCACCAGTGATGCGGACAGCTACGTCAGTGCCAAATGTTAAAGCGGCGCCGTGAAACCGCTCGAGGACGTTATCACTACTGCCACGAAAATATTTGAACCTCCAAGTTTTGCAAGCATCCTCAATCACGTCGTCCTCGGCATTGGTACTGGTAGCGACAATGACGTCATCAGCACGTTTTGCGGCTTGAACACGTTGAAGAACGTGCCACAGTACCGGCTGTCCGCTCAAATCTTTCATTGACTTGCCCGGCAATCGGGTTGAGCCCATCCGAGCTTGAACGATAATGTGAACTCGACCGAGCATGTTATTTTTTGAACAAGTACATGACGTCTTCGTTGGTTTGACCGACGTACCTAAATTTTTTCATTTTCACTAGTTTCAAACCGGGACAATTTTTTTGCCAGAGTTTCAGAAAATTATTCTTCCATAAGACGTTCCGGTTACCCCGATAGGGAATTTCCTGCTCGGTCGGATTGAAATATTCGAACCCCCAGATGTATTTATTGCTGACCCGATACATTTCACGCATAGCCTTCTTTTGATCGCGGGGATGAATGTGGATCAATACACCACTGGTAAAAACTAAATCAAAGTAGTTATTTTTGAACGGTAAATCGAAAGCACTGCCCTGAATAATGCTAATCCCGTGAGTTAATTGTTTAGCTCGTTCAACAGCATCCCACTGGAGTTCGACGCCGTAAAGATTTTTTATACCCATTGCTTGTAAATGACGTAATTGGAGTCCGATATTCGCGCCCATTTCTAGGGTAGTATTGATTTTTAGTCCGCGAAGAAAACTCCGATTCATCGCAGTCCGGGTAGTACCCCAGGTTTTTCTATAAAATTGATCGAAGCCCTTTAGTGTCCAAGTATTACGATCGTTATAACCTTGACCGAAAGAGCCGCTCCAAAAGCTTTGTTGATGTGTATTGTGCTGTACCATAAAATGTTTGATTAATTACAATGTAGCATAGCATACGAGAAGGGAAGGAACAGTAAAGTGATTAATCAAAATTATTTCATAACAATTACGATAGTGAATGGAAATACTCAATATTTTTACGATCGTTGGTCAGGTCAGTATTATTTTTAGGCACCTCAAACACTATCTGAACCGTTTGTTGTTCGGCAGCTACTAGCAATTGTCGCTTCATCCATGACAAATCGTAACTTCCCGCTCCTAGGTTGAGATGCTCATCAATATCGGTCGTCGGGTCCCCATCTGATAAATGATAATAGGAAGGAGATATATTTCTAATTATATTCTCAATGAAAACTTTATAATCTAGTTGTTGTGCGACCGCACTTTTAATTGCATGACCAAGATCAAGGCAGATATGTCGGTGTAGATGATCATAAATATATTTCAACTGGTCAAGGCTGTAACCGTAGCACAGGTCATGTTGAAGGCTATAGAAAGGCATATTTTCAATGATTACACGATCGTCATTTAATAACGCTAGTTGATGCTTAAAAGTTTTATTGTTTGTTCCAACACCAGCATGAACGACTATTGTTGGGCTGTCAAATAGATTAGCTGCGTTAACTGATACACGTTGAAATTCTGAGAAATCTTTTTCTCCGGCAGTGAAGATGTTAAAATTATGATTCTCATGTGGTGCATGTATATGTACCGGTAGGCCGACGAGCGGTAGCAAGGTTGACGCGTCGTAGCTGGTCGGCACCATATATAATTCAATAAAGTTGATGATTTTGTTAGAATAAAGGGCTTTCGCTTCAGCGAAGAGTTTAAAGTTCGTATTCCAGAGTTTTAATCCTATCTCAAGCGGCATGAAATTCTAAGTAAATGTATCCATTCACTACGCTAGTTTGTTTAAACCCAACTAATTCAAATAATTTCAAAGAAGCTGTATTTTCAATTTGGATTTCAGCTTTTATAATTTGCCAGCGTTGTTGAGACCTGTGGATTACTTCGATTAGGAGAACCTTCCCTAAGCCTTGTCCCTTGAATTGCTGGTCTATTGCTATAGAAACCAAAGCATTGTCAACACGACAGTAACCTGCAACTAGCTTGTCCACAAGAACTACCCAGCAGGTATTGTTTGGGTTTGCTCGGTATTTTAGGAACCAACTATTGTGTACCGATCGGGGAATAAAGGTGCGAGAATGTGAAGCTGCACGGACGCTGTCAAGATTTCTTATACGCCATAGTGCCTCACTGTCAGCGTCGGTAATGAGTCGAATTGTTGGTGCAATAGTATTATCCACGGATATTGAAGTACCTACGAATTGCCGAGGAAATATATTTTACTTCTTTTTCTGTCAATTTGGTATGTAGTGGAAGAGTTATACAACTTTTACCGTAAATCTCAGTATTGGGTAAGGATGTTTTATTGTAACCATGACTACGATAGTATGGATGCCAGTACACTGGTGGATAATGAAAATTAATGCCGATTTTTTTTCTCAACAAGTATTGGTAAAGCTTATCACGATCGGTCGGTTTCGTTGTTCGAATCACATATATGTGCCATGCGCTAACTGTGTTTTTTTCTTTGTTTGGAAGAATAATGTGCGGTATATTATTCAAATATTTTCTATACCAACGTACAACACGATGTCGTAATTGTACAAAAGTTTTTAGGCGTCGCAGTTGACTTGTACCTAATGCGGCTTGAAAATCAGTCATACGGTAATTAAACCCGAGTTCAGTCATCACATTCCAACCTTTCGCGTTTTTGGCTACACCATGCGTGCGTAGCAATTGTAAAAGCTCGTATATTTTTTTATTGTTAGTTACTAAGATTCCACCCTCGCCAGTGGTTATAGATTTTACCGGGTGAAAACTAAATTCTGTCACTGTTGATTGCAAACCGCCTATCGACGTGCCTTTGTAAGTTGAGCCTAGTGCGTGCGCGGCATCTTCAATGACGACCAGTTTGTAACGACGTGCGATAGATAAGATACCGTCCATGTCTGCTGGGTACCCAGCAAAATGTACGGGCACAATAGCCTTTGTTTTTTTTGTAATTTTTAGTTCAACATCTTTTGTATCGAGGTTATAGTGCCGTAGTTCAATATCCGCAAACACTGGTTTTGCTCCAATGTAGAGAGCGGCATTTGCAGTTGCTACAAACGTGTTAGCCGGCATAATAACCTCATCGCCGCGCTTGATTCCCGCCGCTAAATAGGCGATATGTAAGGCAACAGTACCATTCGAAACTGCTACCCCGTATTTCGCACCAACGGCCGATGCTAATTTATTTTCAAAATCTACTATGGCCGGGCCTTGGGTTATGAATGGTGAGCGCAGTGCTTTTATTACTGCATTAATATCCTGGTTGTCAATATTCTGTTGACCGTAAGGAATATACTTCATCTTAGTGCGTATTTTTTTCTAAAAGTTTTTGCATCTGCTCACGATTGAGCCACTGTGTATTATTATCGCTGGTATAACTAAACCCTTCCGGAACGCGAAGCTTCGAGTATTCTTTTGGTGTTTTCCACCATTCTGAGTCCGGTTCAATTATGTAGCGATCTTCTAGTCCAATCGCCCTCATACCCTCCTCTGGAGTAATTAATGCCTCATGAATTTTTTCTCCTGGACGAATGCCGATATATTTCAAATCCGCCTTTGGCTCCATAGCCAAGGCTAAGTCGACCATATTCATGCTAGGTATTTTTGGGACAAAAATTTCTCCACCTTGCATTATGGTCAACGAAGATAAGACTAGGTCGGTAGCTTGGTTGAGGGTGATCCAAAATCTGGTCATGCGTTTATCTGTAATGGTCAACTGGTTACCCATTTTTAATTGTTGTCGGAAAAGAGGAATGACGCTTCCTCGACTACCCATAACGTTACCGTAACGAACAACTGAAAATCTTATCGATCGAGAACCAACATAATTATTGGCCTGAATAAATAGTTTATCAGAACATAATTTGGTGGCACCATAAAGATTTATTGGACTCGCAGCCTTATCTGTACTTAGGGCAACGACTTTTTGAACATTGTTATTAAGGCAAGCATCAATAACATTAATGGCACCATCGACGTTCGTACGAATTGCTTCAATAGGGTTATATTCACAAGCAGGTACTTGTTTCATGGCTGCGGCGTGGAAAACAATATCGACTCCCTCCAAGGCTCGTTGCAAGCGCTGTAAATCACGAACATCGCCAATTAAAAAACGAAGCCGCAAGTCGTTCTTGAAAGAGTTACGCATGTCGTGTTGCTTTAATTCATCACGACTATAGACACGGATAGACTTTGGATTGTATTGAGTCAATAACTTTTCCGTCATTGCCTGACCAAATGAACCAGTACCGCCTGTAATCAGTATGGTTTTATTCTTGAGGTAGTCTTTAGGATTTTGCATAGCTTATAAAATTAATTATATACTCAATTATTTTTACATGAAATGTATTTAAAAGCAAGCGAATTGAACTAGCTTGGTTAGAGTGGTATGTAATAGTTGTAGAAGTCATTTTTTTATTGACTTTAGGTAAATTAGGAAGTAAATGTATTTTAAGAAATAATACTTGAAGTCATACCTTTTTTATAGCCGCAAGCATTCCCTTCGTCTGTGTCTATGTGCAGACTGAGTCTAGAATTTTTGTGTACCCTAACAACAACATTCGTGAAGTATGTGCCGCGCTCCCCTGGGATATTTATAGTGACGCGTTGTTGATCATTTAGACCGAGAGCTTTTGCTTCAGTTGGAGTAATGTGGAAATGACGTTGTGCAATGATAGCTGCTGCACGCTCAATTCCACCAACTAATCCCTCAATCTTTACAAGTGATGCGTTCTCTAAATTACCTGAGTGGCTAAGAGGGGGAATAAGACCGAGGAGGCGAGCATCTGTTTGAGATAGTTCACATTGTGTATAGCTACGAAATGGACCAACAATTGCTACATGATTCAAAGTCCCTTTGGGTCCACGGAGTAAGACGCGTTGCTTGGCGACAAATTGTCCTGGTTGGGAAATTTGATGATCAATGACAATTTTCATATTTCCGAAGAGTCTACGCCAATCATTTTTGGCTAGGTGGACGTGGCGTGCAGATATTTCTATAGGTATATTCTTCATCGTTTCATCAATTGAAATTTTGAACTACTCATGTAGTATAACGTAAGGTTGCATTTTCTAACAGTAAAGGTTCAAGGATAATTACCATTTTAGCAGCCGTGTGCATTGTAGCTATTTTGCTTGTTTATATTTGTTTTGCTATTATCGATTAATCAATAAACCTTATGAAAATACTCGTCACTGGTGCTACAGGACAAATTGGCTCGGAATTAATGCCCCATTTACGGGAAAAGTTCCCCAAAGCTGAAATTATTGCTGCTAATTTACCGAACAACAAAGTTGTCAATCAGAATTTGGATGAAGTATTTGTTGTTCAATTAGATGTTTCCGACATGTCATCCTTACGTCAATTAATGAATGTTCATAAGCCTGAGGTTATTTACCATTTAGCTGGTATTCTTTCGGCAACAGGGGAGAGAGACCCTCAAATTGCCTGGAATACCAATGTATTAGGCTTGAAGAATGTACTTGATTGTGCGGTAGAGCAGAAAACCAAAAAAATTTTTTGGCCTAGTTCAATTGCCGCATTCGGCAAAACGACGCCGAAAGAAAATACACCTCAACGGACTGTTATGGAGCCAAATACGATGTATGGATTAAATAAGGTAGCCGGTGAATTACTCTGCCAATATTATGTAAGTAAGTATGGACTCGACATTCGTAGTGTTCGTTTCCCAGGAATTGTTAGTTACAAAACAGTACCGGGTGGGGGAACTACCGACTACGCGGTTGACATGTTCTACAAAGCAGTGCTTGAGCAACCGTACACATGTTTCGTTTCTGCTGAGACTATATTACCGATGATGTATATGGATGATGCCATAAGAGCAATTGACTTGCTTATGGATGCACCGGTCAAAAAATTAACTGTACATACGAGTTATAATCTCGGGGCACTTAATTTTTCCGCTGCTCAACTTGCATCGGCAATCCAAAATAGAATTCCAAGTTTTGTTTGCAAGTATGTACCAGATTACCGTCAACAAATTGCAAATACGTGGCCTAGGACAATTGACGATAGTCAGGCGAGGGGGGATTGGGATTGGAATCCATCGTTCGATCTCGACCGTATGGTTAGTACAATGCTAGAGCACCTGCGGCAGAAACTTAAACTTACTCATGGTAGTATTTAGGCTTTGAGAAATTCGTTCTTTACCTGTTTAAATGCAGCGACCATTTGTTCAAGTTGTTCACGAGTGTGTTCAGCAGAAATCTGAACACGAATTCGTGCTTGCCCCATTGGCACTACCGGGAAGAAGAAGCCGATGACGTATACCCCTAGTTCGAGAAGTTGAGCTGCAATTTGTTGTGTTTTAATAGCGTCGTAGAGCATAACTGGAATGACTGGGTGAGAACCAGGTTTTATTTCTAACCCAGCATCGATAAGGCCTTGGCGCGCGAATGTTGTATTTTCTTGTAAGCGTAATCGCCGAGAGTTATCTTGGGAAAGCATTTTAATAACACGTAGTGTTGTACCGACAATTACTGGCGCAAGTGAATTTGAGAACAAGTACGGCCGAGAGCGTTGGCGCAGATAATCAATTATTTCCTTTCGCCCAGTTGTAAAGCCGCCAACTGCGCCACCTAAAGCTTTCCCGAAGGTACTTGTAATAACGTCAACTTTGTCGGCTACACCCAGTAATTCTGGTGTTCCACGGCCAGTTGCACCGAGAATGCCTGTGGCATGGGAGTCGTCCACCACGACGAGTGCTTGGTACTTTTCTGCGAGTGTACAGATCGATTTGAGATCCGCTACCTCCCCATCCATGCTAAACACGCCGTCAGTTACAATGATTCTTCTGCGGTTGACCGCTGCTCCCTTGAGTTTTTCCTCAAGGTCGTTCATATCTGAGTGCTCGAAGATGTGTCGAGTCGCCTTGCTTAGACGGATGCCATCGATGAGACTCGCATGATTTAACTTATCAGTAAAAATTGCATCTTGTTCAGTCGTCAGCGTTTCAAATAGCCCCCCATTCGCATCAAAGCAAGACGAGTAGAGAATAGTGTCATCAGTACTAAAGAATACTGAAAGTGATTCTTCGAGATCTTTATGAATTTTTTGCGTGCCACAAATGAAACGGACAGATGAAAGACCATACCCCCAGTTCTGCAATGTTTTTTGTGCCGCCGCGACGAGATGTAGATTATTGGCCAATCCTAGATAATTATTAGCACAGAAATTTAACACTTGCTTCCCTTGGACAGTAATTGTTACACCTTGTGGTGATTCTAGAATACGCTCTTTTTTGTATAAACCTTGCGCTTTAATTCCTGCAATTTCATCAAGTAGTTGTGTGCGGATAGCATCGTACATATGAAAATCAGATTAATTATATAAATTTGAAAATCGATAACATTATCACTATGATTGTAACTCATAAATTTGTCAAAAAGAGATTTTTTAATTGGCCATACTGTACACATATATGACAATACGCGTTTTGAACGCTATACTTCCAAGTGCTATGGTAATTTCTTTCTTGTTTAAAAAAAGTAGGTACTCGACCCTCCTAGTGGTTAAAATTTTACTTACCGCAGTGCCGATTTTTGTTTTTCTTTTCATTCTCAATCAAAACTTTGCCTTTACCGGTGTGCACCGGGTTAGTATCTCCTCATTTACCGACCTCCCACGAAGCGTCCAGTACGCGGGTGGTGCGGACGTAGGAGTGGTTGCCACACCCGATGGGAAGCGCACCCGGCCCTATACTGACCAGGTGAAGTTTGCGGTCACGTTGCCGCGCGGGTTTGACACCATGACCATGACGGCAGAGTTGGATGCTGACCCTTTCGCAACCCTAATCCTTGATGCGAAAGCGGCACCGTCGAATAACCAGGCGGCAACTTTCCATCTACCAACTGCGTTTGGGAGTGGTTGGAGAAGCACAGTACTCGATGGGGGACGGTTGCAGTTGCGAGATAAAACAAACATCCAAAGCGCTGATGAGTTTTGGGCGGCGATAAAGACGTTTCGGCGCGTTTATACACTTAGTGGTGATTTAACTAGTCTTATTCCCTCCAGTTCATACGCAAGTTCTGCCCAACTCGTCGACATCCGTCTCGCTGCTGATTACCGAGGGCCATTGGTTATGACTGCTTACCTGGACAGTGGGACAAAAGACATTCGGTTTACCAAGAAAGATCTCAATTTTACACCCGGAGCTGATACATTACGTTTTACTCTGGAACGAGGGGGGGAGACTATAGCGGCACAGAATGTCGGGGATGATACGGGTAAAAGCCAAGATGCAGTGGTTGACTTGCCGGAGCTTGCTGGTGGTTTTTACACCTTGCGATTCACGCCAAACAACGAAGACAGCATCGTGCGCAACATTCAGTTCCGTGGCGCCGAGGTACTTATACAAAATCGTATCTTCTTAGGTCAAGCGCCAAACGCTTTGACCTTCTACACCACGTGCCCGACGTTTACCGCGGAAGCTGTGCATGAATTGGGGCTAAAATCATCATTTACAATCAATGGCCGTAAAGTCGCTTTGAAGACGATTAAGAAAGCACAGGAGATAACCTTTCAAGGTTCAGTAGGCACGATTGGTATTCCGCGCGGGGATGTTAGCCTCACCAGCACTTGTGGCTTCCAGCTCAAGCCCGAGCAGCCAATTCGTAAGGCGTTGGATGCGTTGACGAAGCGGATTGTACCTTTGCCAGAGTTTAGTGCTGCGACTCTGAAGAATGCCGAAGCTGTGTTTGACGGTACCCAACTTGCCCAGACTAAGACAAAGTCGGGGTACATTATTGAGAAAACATTTAATCTGCATAAGCTCTCGGTCAAGGGTAAGACGTTCACGTTTTCCCTGGAGAACCCGGGTTTAACCACCCGCCCGGGGGCATTTCTGCATATCAAAAAAATTACTTTCACCGCAAAACGCCCAGCTTTCTCGTTTGCGGATATTGGCAAGGCTTTTAAAGCACTTTCTAAGTGAGTTGCAATGTATGAAAAAAATTACCTTTAGCATTGCCTGGCCACTTTCGGGGCTGGATGTGCGTGAACTTCTATCATTTGCTTTTCAGGTTTCGCTAGTTTCGTTTCTAGGTTTTTACCTTGTTGAAAGTTTACGTGGCGGGTTTATTGCAAATTTTTTCAACATCAACATTTTTTTGTGGGCAGCGATAGTTACTGGCGTACTCTCAACTGTGTGGCCAATGGTGGTACCCGAAGCGAAAGTGGAGAAAAAACCAACCTGGAAAGACTATTTGTGGATGGTTCTGCTCGCTCTGGCTACGGTGGCGTTGGTGTGGTATAAAACGTCTTCAATTGGCTGGTTGGTGAATGTCATAGCGCCGTTAAGTGGTTTGATAGTATTAGGTTTGAGTTTATTGGTGTATTTTGATAAGGATGAGTAGTCGAGTAATTATTAACGTTTAAAACTATGGTAATGCTTCAGGGAATCACTATTAAAAAATTACTTACCCACACCGACGATCGCGGATTTTTCCGTGAGGTACTGCGGGATGATGATAAGTTGCTTTCGAATTTTGGCCAAACTGCAGTGACGACAACATACCCAGGTGTCATAAAAGCATTCCACTACCACGAAAAACAGGATGATTTGTGGTACGTCGCCAGTGGCATGGCGCAGGTGGTGCTGTACGATATGCGGAAGGATTCACCGACATACAAGCAAACGCAGGTGATTTACGCGGGTGAGCAGAACCCTGTACTTATTGCAATTCCCATTGGCGTTGCGCACGGGTACCGCGTGTTGGGAGACAAGCCAGTTATGCTTTTCTACCACACCACGATGAGTTACGACCCCAAAAACCCTGACGAGAAGCGGATTCCATTCGACGATCCTGGCATAGGTTTTGATTGGACCACGCAGAACCGGTAGGGTTACAGTAATATATTGTCATTGCGAGCCTGCAGCAGCGGGCGTGGCAATCCCGTTGAACTTCGAGGTCAGCTTGTTTGATGTATTGGTTATAGTTACAGCGGGATTGCTTCGTCGTTGCTACTCCTCGCAATGACAATGGGGTAATCCCGCAGCGAAGTACGGTGGGCAGTGGGATCTGCATGACAGGAATTACCACCCCGCATGGTTTTTGGTACTTTCGCAGTAAATACAATTACCACCCCAAGAGTTTGTTGGTAATCTATGCTTCACCATTGAAAAGGCCTACCTTCATGTTTAGCCTCGTACCTGCCCCTCCTCGATTGAGGAGGGGAGTCGGAGGAGGGGAGGCTGAATTGACATAACT
>CAYIXE010000005.1:0-2187 GCA_964367095.1 uncultured Gammaproteobacteria bacterium
TCCAACTTCAGGGACAGCTCCCCTTTCACTCACTCTCAAATGTACCGGCAAAGACACTGATGGTGACATTACGGCAGTTGAGTTTACCCTGCCTGATGGCACCACAAAGCTTGTGGAACAAAACGTCGGCAGTCCTGGGTCTCTCACCACCACCTACACGGTGCCGCAAGATGGCTCCTACAATTTTTCTTGCCGCGTGCGAGACAATAATCAGAAATTCTCTGATGTATCTGACGCGTGCAAAAAGTCGTTACACCTAAACGTCGAGGTGACGCCCACGCCAAGGCCGTTTGGCCCGACCAGCACCCCATCGCCAATCCCAACACCCAAAATCCCAGTCTCTGGCACGACGTCAGTACTTGGCGCATCGGTTGTGGCGGGAGGATTTCTACTGCTACTTCTTGGTCTCGTCTTCTAATAACTCGTATAAGTCTTATAGGTCTTATTAGACTTATAAGTCCAATTTGCTTTTTATAAACGCATGGATTTTCTCAAATGATTCTTTTGGCAAAAGTACATACCTGCCATACCAACTCTGCGGAGGCGTATAGAGCTGATCTTCTATCGATAGTTGTCCTGACTTCCCCTCCTCTACACCGATAAATAATTTACCCAGTGTCATAAGCTCCCCAACGTTCATGTCGGTATCAGATGCATCTTCAAATGCTTTATATAATAAAAGTACAAGGGAGGGATTGGTCAACACATCTTTTGACATCAATCGCTCTCTTACCGCTAGAAGAACTTCTTGCTGACGCTTTCCACGGGCAAAATCCGTACCCTCTGCTCCTATAGCATTTCTGCTTCGAACGTACTTTAGGGCTCTATTACCGTTCATTTGTTGCATCCCCGCTTGAAAAGAAAGCGTTTCAAATCTACACGTATATTCTTTGTCTCCATCACACATATCATTTTCTTTGCCGGCGATAGGATAATCTGGGTCGGTAAATGCTATCGGAACGTCTATCGTAATCCCACCGACTAAATCGATGATTTTTTCAAATCCTAAAAAGTTAAATACTAACGTATGTTGTATAGGCAGTCCCACCATGTCAGAAATTATCGCCTGCGAAAGTACAATCCCGCCGTCCTTTCGTTTCTGTTCTCCATAATGATAGGCGCTATTTACTTTATCTTTGAGAGTGTCAGACCAAATATCGCGAGGCACAGAAATCATAGAGAGTGATTTCTTTTCAGGATGAAACGACAAAACAAGTTGTGTGTCCGTAAGATCAGCGCCGTCATGATTGCCTCCCGCAATACCAAGAAGTAATACGTTTACCCTACCATCAATCGCTCCCAGATCAACGCCATTGCCAAAGACGAGTGAGAGAGTGGCACGAGGTGTTAACCCTGTCGCGCTCATAAACGTATTGGCAATTACAATTCCTTTTGCAAGAAAAATAAGAAGTGTCACGACAACGGCAAAAAAAACAAGAAGGATAATCTTTGATATTTTACGTCGGTGAAAATAATGATCCATGGACAATGTATCGATTATATCAGCCCACTGCTACAGAGGAAATGACCTGTATAAATTTTTCAGCATCAAGACTTGCGCCTCCAACACCCACACCACTTATGTAGAGTTGCGAAGTGAATCCCGAAACATTTTCTGGCACGACGCTCCCGCCATACAATACCTCAACTGGTCCTACGATATCTATAATCTCTTTGGCCGCAGCATTTGCACTTTCAGGCGTTTCTGCCTGACCAGAGCCAATCGCTGTCAACGGCTCATATAAAATAAGTCCTTTGCCCGCATAGTCAGAAATAAAACCAGTTAATTTTTTTACTTGTTCCATATCAGAAATGCACACCACAGGAATTATGCCGTTTTCTATCGCTTTTTTAGCTTTTTGACCCACCTGTTCGTCTGTTTCCAAAAGATATTTTCTCCGTTCAGAATGACC
Organism: uncultured Gammaproteobacteria bacterium; assembly: GCA_964367095.1. Taxonomy (GTDB): domain Bacteria; phylum Patescibacteriota; class Microgenomatia; order UBA10105; family UBA927; genus UBA927. The sequence continues at coordinate 1,914 of CAYIXE010000005.1, forward strand.
AATCATTGCATATTGGACAGCTCCTTTCACCATCGATGCTGCTATCTCACCCGTATACGCGCCGGAGTCATATGCCGAAATATCCTGCACTCCCAAAGATGAAGGGAACGTTTTGAGATCAAATAGTGATAAATGATGATACGCCGGACATATGATTACTTTCACGGTTTGCGGCAATTCACTTATATGTTGAAGATATGTGCGTATCCAAGTGGTCGCTTCTTCTTCATTCTTATTCGACTTCCAATTACCAAGGACGTAAAGATTTTTCATA
>CAYIXE010000005.1:2287-35878 GCA_964367095.1 uncultured Gammaproteobacteria bacterium
TTCTTCTTCATTCTTATTCGACTTCCAATTACCAAGGACGTAAAGATTTTTCATACCAAGTACTAGAATTTCGACCTTTGCCTTTATGGTTTTCGAAACGCCATACTCCTTTCGTTATAAATAATCTTAATATCAGCGACTAATCATCTCGACAAATGGGCAAAGAGAAAAAACCATGTCGAAATTTCAGTACTTGGCATATGATAAGATTATAAACTATGGCATCAACTCTTCTCAATGACCTCAATGCTGATCAGCAAAAAGCCGTCATGCAAGCTGAGGGACCGGTGCTCATTTTAGCAGGAGCCGGAAGCGGAAAAACGAGAGTTCTTACCTATCGCGTCGCGTATCTTATAGCCGAAAAACATGTAGCAGGAACAAATATTCTTATGCTCACGTTTACCAATAAAGCAGCCGAAGAAATGAAGCTTCGTATTCGTACGCTCTTACAATCACAAAAAATATCGGACATGCCATTTGCAGGCACATTTCATTCGCTCTGCGTCACCATTCTTCGAAAATACGGCTCGCACCTCAATATTCCCACTAACTTTAGTATCTACGATGACAATGATCAGATAGACGCAATCAAGCAAGTGATGGTCAAACTGGATATTTCACAAAAACAATACAACCCGCGAGCAGTGCTCTCCACTATTTCACAAGCCAAAAATGAAATGGTCCCGGCTTTAGAATATCCGCAATACGCTAGAGGTGACTTTCAGGAAACAGTCGCCCGCGTGTACCTTTCCTATCAACAGCTTCTTGTTACCAATGGAGCACTCGACTTTGATGATTTATTGTTTAAAACGGTCGTTCTGTTTGACAAAACCCCTGAAGTGCTCGGATTTTACCAAAACAAATATCACTATGTGCTCGTCGATGAATATCAGGATACCAACAAAGCCCAATATATACTCACAAAACAACTCTGCGGCAGATGGCGAAATGTCACAGTCGTAGGCGACGCGTCACAAAGTATTTACCGATGGCGGGGTGCGGATTTTCGAAATATAGTAAACTTCAAAAATGATTTTAAAGACACAAAAACATTTGAACTTGAACAAAATTATCGCTCGACACAAATAATTCTAGACGCGGCATTTGGCGTGATTGAGAAAAATACCACACACCCCATACTAAAGCTTTGGACCGATAGAGGAACTGGTGAAAAAATTAGTCTCTACGAAGCACGAAACGAACACGATGAAGCATCGTACATCGCCCAAACTATTCTTCTCTCACGAGAGCCTTTTTCTCATTTTGCAATCCTCTATCGTACCAACGCGCAATCGCGCGTCCTTGAAGAAAATTTTATACGAAACGGCATTCCATATGCACTCGTAGGAGGCACAAGATTTTATGACCGCAAAGAAATTAAAGACGTCCTTTCTTACTTGCGGCTCGTAGCAAATCCTCATGACACAGTCTCTTTTGCACGTGCTGAAAAACTTGGAAAAACAAGATTTGCCAAATTCCAATCGTATTACGATACGTTAAAAAGCGACACGACACTCATAACACTCACCACCCTTGAACTTCTCGACACTATACTTAAAAAAACAAATTATCTTGAGCTCTATGACGCAAACATTGAAGAAGAAGCCATACGACTTGAAAACATAAAGGAGTTGCGCTCGGTCGCCACAGAGTTTCCGGATCTCACTGAATTTCTTACCAATGTAGCCTTGGTTGAACAAAAAGCAACTTCAAACAAAAAATCGGCAGACAACCGAAACACCGTCACCCTCATGACGCTTCACGCGGCCAAAGGGCTTGAATATGAAACCGTATTTATTATCGGTATGGAGGAAGGAATTTTCCCTCATAGTAGATCGCTTATGGAGAAAGAAGAATTAGAGGAAGAACGGCGATTATGCTACGTCGGTATCACACGTGCCAAAGATAAATTACATATTACGTACGCCAACAGACGACTTTTTTTCGGAACGCGTACCCAAAACATGGTATCGCGATTTTTGGCTGATATTCCCAAACATACACTTGACGTTCAGATTTCAATTTCAAATGACAGAGGATGGCAAGAAGATACGCTATTACTTTAACGAAAAATAAACGGCCACACGACAAGAAACAACGTTCCCAAAACAACGAGCGAAGCAAGAAGCATTTCAACGAAGATAAATACCTTTGCGACCCCGTGAATATTACCAAAATGAAACAACGGAGGAAGGATTCTCGGGTCAATAGGAAGCCAATCCTGTTTACCGCTCTTTTTCATATACATATTGTACCACAAGAAAAAACCAGCGATAATACGGTGTATGGCTCCTCTGTCTATCGTTTACGAAATAGTCGATACTATCAATCCAAAAATTTGGGATACGTACGTTTCCCATCCGTTACAGTCCTACGCGTGGGGGGAGTTTCGCAAAACCATGGGGATTACCGTGGTGCGCATAACGGGCAAAAAAAACAATGCAATCTTTACCTGTTTTCAGCTTACCTTTCATCGCATTCCAAAGACTAACTGGACGATAGGCTACTTCCCCAAAGGTCCTCCGGTAAATAAAGACATGCTAAATTTTCTTCGTGAAGCGGGTCATAAACAAAAAGCGCTTTTTATACAATTAGAGCCTCTTGATATTTATTCGCAATCAAACATAGAGGAATACTCTGTCCTGAATCTTCACGCGGCTTCCCGACCACTTTTTACGCCTCACACATTTGTAATAGACCTAAAACCCCCAGAAGAAAAATTACTGCAATCGTTTCACTCAAAAACCCGCTACAACATAAAGGTAGCCCAAAAACACGATGTAAAAATAAAAGAAGATAATTCGGATGCCGCTTTTTTTTCCTACTTAAAACTTACCGATGAAACGACAAAACGCCAAGGATTTTATGCACACAGTCACACGTATCATACAACTATGTGGCATACGATGAAAGAAAATAATATTGCACACCTTTTTAAAGCGACCTACCAAAACAAGCTTTTGGCGGCATGGATTGTCTTTGTATGGAAAAACTGTATGTATTACCCGTACGGTTCATCATCGCGCGAGAATCGTGAAGTCATGGCACCAACACTGCTTCTTTGGGAGCTGATTCGCTATGGTAAATCAGTCGGCTGCACATCGTTTGATCTCTGGGGCGCTTTGGGTGAAAATCCGGATCCTAAAGACCCTTGGTTTGGATTTCACCGATTCAAACTTGGATTTTCGCCTACTCTTGTGCGCTACGTAGGATCGTTTGATCTCATTCTTCACCCTGCTCTCTACAGACTATATACTTTCGCAAACAGTTTACGATGGTTTATCCTTACTCTCTTTCGTCGCGTGTAAGATACGTATATGGAAATACAGCAATCCCCTCTGTTTGTTCAATACATAAAAAAATTAGGCTGGACTACCGAAAAAATCGGAAAATATACTATTTTTATCAAATCATTTTTCTTTATGGGAGCGATTGGGAAACTCCAACGCACGACAACATTGCCTTCTTATAAAAAAGTTATTGCTTTAATAAAAAAATACCGTATCAAATTACTCGTCGTTGAACCAGACAGTAAAATATCTTCAAAAACTTTTTCACTTTGGATTGACCATATTAAGCCATATGTACGAATTTCTACTGCACATTACCTTTCAACGAAAACAATTCGTGTGGATCTTACGCCATCAGAAGAAAACATCTTTCATATCTTTCAAGAAGCTAAACGCAGAGCAGTAAGACGGGCAAGATCACTGGGTGTTACGATCCGAGAATCTACCGATATACAAAAGCTTCTGACATTCAAGGCAAAAACTGCAGGATTTTTGGGGAGCTTAACCACATATGGAGTAAAAGAACTCTGGCCAATATTTTCTCCCGAAAACGCAACCATACTATTGGCGTACAACAAAAATGAGATTGTGGTAGGTGGGGTGTTGCTTCTCTATTGGAACAATATTTCGTATTACTGGATAGTGGGCGCTACAAAAGAGGGGAAAAAACTTTTCGCCCCCACACTTCTTGTCTTGGAATCCCTAAAAACTGCTAAAAAAAATGGATGCACCTCTTTTGATTTTGTAGGTGTATGGGATGAACGACTCCCCAAAGAAAATCTTAACTGGCAAGGATTTACCAAATTTAAAGAAGGATTTGGAGGCAAAGAATTATATTATCCACTTTGTTAAGCTTCATAAAGATAGTATAGCGCAGCTTTGTGGTTTATTTCTCAAGAGCTTCAATGAAGCTCATGATGAATGTAGCCATCTGTTCACGATTGGTAACAAGATACGGCCCGAATTCTGTAGCTGATATCCCGGAAGTCACCTTGAGTCCGTAGATTCTGCCGATCGGGATTTTTGCCCACTTGATGTCCTCATTTCCGATATCTGTAAAAGGAGTGGAAACTTCGGGAGCATAATCGCCTTTTATGGCTTTGTAAAGACTTGAAAGGAACGTAGCCATTTGGGCGCGGTTAACTTCCATATCCGGCGAGAAGGCGGTAGCGGACGTGCCGGCTGTAACTTTAAGCCCGTAGATTTTTTTGATAGCGATTTGGACTTCTTTCGAAAGATTGCCTATATCAGTAAATGGTACATCAACGATAGGGGCTGTTGTCTTGGTGATAAACTCGTAAGCTCGGCTTAGAAATAGCGCCATTTCTGAACGAAGTATTTTCCCACTCGGGTTAAACAGTTCGTCACCAACCAACGTCATGATGCCGGTTGGAATTATTTTTTGTATATGCTTCCATGACCAGTTTGTATTCTCGACATCCAGAAGCGGTTTAATTCCAGGAAACCAAAACAAATTTTTATAGTTTAGCGAAATAGCCGGAACATTTGATTGAACGTTTATAAATAAGTCTTTTGGTGAAAGATACGGATATCCAGCCTTTATGGTCCAATCCGGAATAAATGTAACAATTTGTGTCAGACTTGGTTGAATACGTTGGACGGTTATGCTGTCGATAATTTGGGCAAACTGTTTTTGGTCGAAATGATAATTAACTTTTAATTGCATTGAGTTTTTAGATTCTTGCCATGTTGCCATAAAGTATTTATCAAATAATCTGATATCAACCTTTGTATTTTGATCCGGCTTACCGGTAAAATATCTATCAGGATATTGAATATTAAATTCTTCAGCCTTCAACCATGATGTTTTGCCATACCAATCTATTGATCCATAAACGGGAGCTGGTGATGGTGATATGGATGGAATTGTTATAAGCTTTATCGTTGATACCACAAATGTTGACAATTTGGCCTGCGTGGACACTTCCTTTTCAGGAAAAATTTCTTGTCCGAATTCTATTGTCGCATCTTCTTTTAAGATGCTTCCTGTAACCGTCACTAATTTATCGACATACCTTGCAAAATCAATTGCCGGGGGAGCAAAATACCGGCACATCAACTTCGAAGTCTTACTCGTGCCGCAAGGATTTACGGTATTTTGTGTCAGCAAATATTCCTTCACTGTTTCTCCTATTACAGCAGGAGAAACTGCCAATTTGTACAAAAGTGAGCCTTCGCCTGGATATGTACGCACATATCCTGTAAGTGTTTGCGTGGCAACTGGCGGCTTTTTAGTAGGAGTTGGCGGTACTTCTTTCCTGCCAAAGATAGATATGTCATTTATAGAGACAATAGTGTCTTTGCCAAGATTAAGACCACTAAAGTCTATCTGAATTTCTTCAACACCTCTTATGCCCGACGTTCCTTTCGGTCCTGAATCATTTGGAAATTCAAAAGAATACTCATGTTCTCTTCCGTCGGCAACAGCACTTATTTCTATAGGATTGACGATTGGTATTTTATTACCTTTATATTTTGGACTTACTTTTATGATAAATGGGATTACTGGCGGAGCAGGGGGTACTGGTAAATACATTGTTACTTCAGAAGGTAACCTTTTGGGTTTTTCTTTAAATATTGGATTCAAGACCGCCAATCTCATGCGAAATTTATTTATAGGATACAGAAAATTAACCCCAATCTTTGTATTTAAAATTCGAGGAAAAAGAGTTTTAGTGTCGCTTATATCCTTACACACTTCTCTCTCTTTCTTTTTTTTACCACCTCCAACCACATTGCACTCTCTTCTAACTGAGGTAATCTCTTTTGTAGGATGAAGCATAAGCTTGTATACGTCTTCGCTAACCTTGCTTGATAAAAAATCAATTGCATCCCAACCTTCAGAATTTGCACTAAATGCCCATTGTTTTACAATTATTTCATCTGAAGCAGCTTTTGAACGAAGCTCAAATGATCCGCCTTTAAACGAAGCATATGCGATAACTGCGGAGAGTAAACCAAACGCCACGGTCAATACAAAGGTAAGTACGCGTGTTGAAGAATCATGTTTTCTTACCATATACTATTAACCTACAGCAGCTTATCTATCGTGTCAACCACAAAACATACTGTATTCACATCTACTGCAAAGTTGCGTTCCGGAACATATAAAATCTGACATTTCTATCTGACTTGCAACGGAAAGAATTTTTGCTTTTTCACCATCAAGCTGCTCTTTGGAACGTGTGGTTGAAAGAGATGTTTTGGTGTCGAAATAATACATCGTTAATATGATATCTTCGGCTTTTTTGCCAAATGGCGATCCTTGTATTTCACTGGCTGCTAAAGCATACATAGAAAGCTGTAAATTAGCATCAATCTCTTTTTTTGTCGACATTTTACCTGTTTTATAATCGATGATCTCAATTTTTCCATCGGGCAATATGTCTACTCTGTCTATTTTTCCGCCAATTTTTATCTGCCTCTGACTATTTCCTATCGGCAGAACAAACGGCAACTCAAGTGCTCCGATTATTGTCTTTTTAGAATATAGGGTATCAAAATACTCACTCAAATACTGCTCACCTTGTTTTTTCATCTGCTCTTCATGCCTCTTGTTTTCGTATCCTGCATGCTGCCAATAGAAAGATAACAATTGCAAAAGTATTTGTTTTGAAACGATCTCCTTCTTGCTATGACGCGCATAAATATCCCGAAGTGTGTTATGAATACTCGTTCCAAAAGACAACGACGCTGTGGCAGGGGTTGGAATATGAAGAAGATATCGTAATTTATAATGCAGAGGACATACGGTAAATGCCTCTATCTGAGAATAAGAAAGATACGTGACAGGTAATAATTCGCGCTTTTTATCCTCCGAAGCCCTGGCGGAGGGGGACCAATCCAAGAGTGATATCTGCGTCTCTTTTGCTTCTTTTGCGGTAAATTCATTGACACCAAGCGCTTCACCCACAAACGGCGATAACTTTTTCTCTCGTTTCCCTTCGCCATAAAAGTTTGCAGCCGTTAAAAATAATTGATCTCTGGCTCTGGTCATACCCACATAAAACAATCGTCGCTCTTCCTCAAGATGATAATCACCCTCCGGCAACTCTTCTTTAATAAGACTATCCGGAATGGGAATTTGCTCACGTCTTGAAATACTTGGAAACCGTGCACCAACCAGATTTACAAGAAACACGACAGGAAACTCAAGTCCCTTCGCGCCATGAATGGTCAATATATTTACCGCATCATTTTTTACCCAGTCAGTATCACCTGCCAATGGCGATTCACCGAGTTCTGATGAGAGCGTAATCCAATCAAGTATCGCGTGGACACTCGCATCTTCATGATCTGTTTCATACGTTTTTAATTTACTAAAAAATTTAGAAATATTGGTGACTTTACTTTCATCAAATGGCGCTTTGTTTTCCATGATACTTTTCATAATTCCTGTGTCCTTTAAAAAGTAAAAAAGAATTTGACCGGCGGTTTCTTTCGTTACCAATCCAAAATGTGTGTGAAGCATTGAAATTACTGTCGTGATGGCCGTCTTGGTTTCATCTAAAAGATATGGAATATCACCGCCTTTCATCGATCGCTTTCCCGCTATCACCTCTGCCGCTTCAAACAATGAAAGGTTTTGTTTTTTGGCAAAGTTAGAAAGCGCTGCGATATCTCGCGGAAAAAGAGCAAAGTAAGGCATAGACAAAACACGGAAAAACGAAACATTGTCATCAAAATTATCAATCACATGAAGATAGCTAATAAGGTCTTTGACTTCTGGTTGTCGAAATAGCTGTCCGGGACCTAAAAATTGATAGGGAATCCCGTGGCGCATAAGCGCACGGACAAACGGCTCTGCGTGATTATTGGCTCGCACCAATATTGCGAAATCTCTCCACTTATATTGCTCATCACCATCACTTTTAATGTTTGTCGCCTCTTTCGGCGACCCGCCGATGAGGCGGGGCATTTGTAGATTCTTTATCGTCTTGGCCACCTCATCTGCTTCGTTTTCTACCCTATCCATGTACAAAAGTTTCGGCCACACCCACGCTTCTTTACGTTCTGATATCAACTTTTTATTGATATTTTCCCGCACCTCTAATCTATCCGGATTGTTGTGTTGGATAAGATCATAAGAAGAATCCAATATTGCCTGAGTAGAACGATAATTTTTGGAAAGAACAATAAGATGTGCTTTTTTAAAATGCTTACGAAAAGATAACACGTTTGATACTGCTGCACCTCTGAATTTATAAATTGAATTATGCACTACGATACCATTCGCGATAAAATTGTGTGTTCGATCTATCTCTAAGTCATAAACTGTCTCTGTCCGTACTGATTCACGACGCGACACAATCTGTTCATATATGACATCATTTCCTTTCAAAACTGGTATATACATTCCTGGGAACACATTTCCAGCCGGCATAATGAGAGCTTGTCGCGCGTAGCCACTCCGCTTCGCTACATCAAATTTTGCCTCAAATAAGCCATCGACAATTGCTGTTAATCGATGAGCGAATTCCGATGCCTCGGTCAAATTTGCAAATCTTCTTCTAATCTTCCAACCTTTTTTCGCTTTAGTTAATGGAATAGCTGCCTCTTTTAATTTACGTATAGTATTTATCGAAGATGTTTCTAAACCCACCTCATGAGATATCGTTGGATTAGTCAACATTCTCTCCTTCGCCCATTTCGTCCGATGTCGACGAATACACATACGAAGTACTATTTTTACTCTCTCTGAATTTCCTCGTACCACACCTCCCAATGCAAAATGGTGCGCGGTTAGATCAATACCAAGGGCGCGAGCTAAACATTGTACTCCTTTTTCACTATCAATTTCGTCAAATAATTTTATAAGCCACTCCCCTGTTAGAACCATTCGTTTTCTTGGCTTGAAAGGATATGTCGGAACACCAAAACGCAATGCATATACTGCTTCATAAAAACGAGCTTCTTGTTCATTGTTACAGGAACGTACCGCCATAATCCTATCCGCAGAACGTTCTAATCTTAGTCGTTGCGCCAAGTCATTTGTTATCCCCAGTCGCCATCCTAAATTCTTGCGCTGCATAAGATACACATAATAATATCGAGCTCCAAATTTTCTTCCGGGTACATGACAGAATAGCCTATGGTTATCTGTCGACTCAAGGGTCGCGCCACTTGTTGTTGTTAATGTAATAAACCGCGCTTTCTTTTTGTTCTTTCGAACATGAGTCACTACAGACGTAGAAAGATATCCCTTTCCCACCGCAGTAATAACGACATCCTTTTCTCGAATATCTTGTATTGCAACTCTTCCGTTTAACGTTTCCACTAGCGCGTTCGAAGGCAAACACTGATCATCATCACATACCGCAGTGATATTTTGCTTGCCCCCTGCAAGAAGCGCGACGAGTTCGTTTTGCGCGATATTAGTATCCTGATATTCATCGACCAACATGTATCGAAATTGTTTTTGATAGTACGCCAATAAATTTTTCCTCGTACGAAAAAGGTGGAGAGTTTGCGTGATCAAATCTCCAAAATCCATGAAACCCTCTTTCACCTTCAGCTCTTGGTACGCTTTATACGTTTTTGCCAACTCTTTATATTTTTGAATTTCTAACTTCTCTTCTTCAGTTTTGTCATTTATCGCCTCTTTCGGCGACCCGCCGAGGAGGCGGGAGTTTTCAGTTTTGACCCAATCAATATATTGATTGGGTGATACATCCTCGTCTTGTAATCGTGAAAAGTGCTGCAAAATACCGCCAATAAACTTCGTGGGATTTCCAAGAGGCCTGAAATACTCAAGGTCAAAGTCAAAAAGATGCTGTCTTATAAGCATCGTGGCGTCAGTATCAGTCATTAGTTTGTATGCAGGATTAAGTCCTACATGAATTGCTTCCTGACGAAGTACGCGATCACAAAATTTGTGAAACGTGGATATCCACATGTTCGTATATCCATACGGCATGATCACATCCACTCGCTCCTCCATCTCTCGTGCCGCCTTCTCCGTAAATGTAAGCGCTAATATTTCAGAAGCATTTGCTCTACCAGAGGAAATAATATGTTTAATGCGCTCGGTAACTACCGTGGTTTTCCCTGTCCCCGCTCCAGCAATGATAAGCAAAGGCCCATCACCAAACTCCACAGCTTTCCGCTGTTCTTCATTAAGAATACGTTTGTCTGTAGGGGTCATTGCCATGTGAGGCAATTATAATCTATTTATTCAATTAATTTTATCAAGAGAGGGAATTCTTTATATGGCTGCTGAAATTTATCTGAACCCATGTGTCCCTCACCATGTTTAATAATTTGCATACCACCCAAATGATCAAACATATATCTTCCCTCAACATCATCAAGCCCCCACGGATCATTGTCTGAATTTATAAATACTATTTGCTTTACGTTCTTAGAAATTTGTTCCCAATTATATTTTGGTTGTAATATTTTTTCTGGTTTTTTCCATTCTTTTTTTTGTCTTGCAAATCCTGAAACTAAAATAGCTTTAGCAATTTGTATGGTTAAATTTTCCAAAATGCTTAATAGAAGTGGCCCGCCCGCCGAATGTCCAACAATAACCGTATCTTCATCATATACCCCCGTGCTTAACGCGACAGGCAACCATTGTTCAAGAACTGGCGTGTCTGCATTTGGCAGTTGCGGAATATCAACAATATATTTTCGAATTTCAAGTTCTTTTTTTACATAAGGAAACCAGTAAGAATTTGGTGTACATCCAGTGCCATGAAATATTTTCGCATTTTTCATATATCTATTCTATAACTCCAAACTCCATGTGTCATCATCCATGATTTAATACTCTTACAAGAGAGTGATTCATGTTACCATGTTTCGAAACATGGTAACAATAAAATTTATACAAGCTCTGCAAGTTTTGTTTGAAATTTTCCTCGTGTTGAACTGATAAGTACTAACATTGTTAACCCTAAAAGTACTCCGGAAATACCCACGGTCATGCGAGGCCCTACCGTTGCGACACCAATACTTCCCAACAGTCCTCCAAATGGCATACCGCCGATTAAAACGAGTGAATAAAAACTGGCGATGCGTCCACGAAGCTCTGTCGGCACGGTGGTTTGCAACAATGTATTACAAAATGTAATGACGGTGATTACTGCCCAACCGCCAATAAACTGCAAGAATAATGATAGGACAAAGATCGTTGAGAATGAAAAAAGTATTTGCGTCGTGACAGCCAGAGACATCGCTATCACTAGCAATCGATATATATTTTTTGTCAACGTAAATATTTTATAAAATAACAATGCCGCGACCAGTGCCCCCATGCCAAAAAACGCATGGAGAAGTCCAAATCCTAATTCATCCATATGAAATATATCATGGGCAAAGACCGGAAGTAATGTCGCAAGCGGCCATGTAAACAACGTCAAACAAAATAATATACCCAGCAACACGGCAAGCACTTTGTTTTGCCGAATATACCGCAACCCATCATACAATCCCTCTTTAAACGGTTTTTTAGTCGTCTGCTCCGTTTTTGGTGCAACCCGTATAGCACGTACACCAAAAATGAGGGCAAAAAAACTAACACTATTAACCAAATACGCTGTTGAAATGCCAATCGTTGCTATAAGAACTCCAGCTATAGCGGGCCCGATAGCGCGAGCCGCATTAAATATGGCAGCATTAAGTCCGATAGCGCTCCCATAATATTTCTTCTCAACAAGCTCAATCATAAACGACTGACGAAACGGCATATCAAACGCAAACACAACACCAGTCATAAATGTCGCCACTAATACGTGCCAAACTGCAATAGACTTTGTAACAATTAAAAGCCACAAAATAAACGCAATGAAAGCAAATGCTGACTGCGTCGCTATAAGCCCCTTTTTTCTACTGACACGATCAACAAACACTCCTGCAAATAAAGCGAGCACTGCAGTCGGAATAAGATTGACAAAGCTTACTATACCAAGAAGAGATTTATTGTTGGTCAACACAGGATAAATAAGCCATGACTGAGCAATATCTTGCATCCACGTCCCGACAAGAGAGATGCCTTGTCCCCAAAAATATAATCTATAATTTGCCGAACGCAGGGCCGGCAAAAATTCTCCAACCGTATGTTTTATTTTTGTTAACATGATTTTCTCTCAATCGTCTGGGGCATCAATTGATTGCGTTTGTGAAAGCTTTTGTCCCAACAAACTAAATGCGCCTGAAACAGAACTCATGGAATTATACGCATTATTGACATGCTTTCCCAATACGCTGATATTTTCTTCAACTTTCGTATAATCTTTTTGGATGGCGCGAAGAAGTCGAAAAACTTCATGTGATTTTTGTTCCAAGTCTTTCCCCTGAAACGAAAGCAATAACACTTGTAAATGTGCGTAAAGCGTATTGGGAGATACAGGATATACACGGGCTTTACGGGCATAATCCATGAGATCTTCTATATTTGCAATTTCGTAATACACCGATTCCGACGGGATATACATGAGTGCAAAATCCATGGTTCCTTCTTCCGGCAAGATATATTTTTTGCTTATATCATTGACATGTTTTTTGACATCTACGGCAAATTGACGCTTGGCAGCTGCTCTCAAAACTTCAGTCTCCCCTTTGTGCATGGTGGTAAAATTCTCCATGGGAAACTTTGAGTCAATGCACAAAAGTCCCGCATCAGTTTTTAAAACTGCGTCCACTTTTACCCCGGATTTAAATGCATATTGCAAATGAAACGAATTTTTTGGAAATGTTTGGCCTATCATGTCCCCAAGCACCTGCTCACCAATATTGCCGCGAAGCTTCGGTGATTGAAGAAATTCCTGTAAACTTTTTATCCCTTTTCCCACCTCAGACATCTCGCCTAAATTTTGCTTCAAATCGCCAATTACTCGCGCGGCCGTATCGAGCCGATCATTTAATTCTTTACTATTCGTTTGCAGCATTTTAGAAACATCGCTTGTTTGTCCGCGCATCGTATCATTGAGTGCTTTATTCGTATTTTCTATAGATTCCTGCATAGATCGAAGCCAGGCCGTAAGCGTTGATGTATCAGTGGCCGAAGTTTCTTTGGTCAATTCCTTTTTTATTAAGAAAAAAAGCACAACAAATCCTATAATGAGAGTAATAATGATGATGAGAAGATCAAAAGTCATAGCAAGCGTTATTGTATCAAATGACAGAAAGGCCATACAATGAGACTATGCTTACTATTGACCGAGACTTTCGCTTCGCACTCGTTGGAATATCGGGCTTGAGCGTTCTTGGCTATTACATAAAAACGTTTACACCGGATACACCTATTCATATCGTCATTTTTTTTACAATCATTGCAATAACGATCTTTGGATGGATATTTTTTATCATTCCTTCAAAACGTATCGCGATACTTACAACTCTCTTTATACTCATGTTTCTTCTCCTACGCCTTTTTAACTTACGTCATCCGCTTTATCCGGCACTGCTTCTCTCATTCTTTATTTCCCTTGAGGTTATGCGAAACAAACGATAAAATAACCTAACGCATGAAAAAATTCTACATCACCTGTGCGATACCATACGTAAACAGCGTGCCTCACGTGGGTCATGCGCTTGAATTTGTACAAGGAGACACAATAGCCCGATACCACAAGTTATTAGGTCAAGAAACATTATTGCTTTGCGGTGGTGATGAGAATGCATTGAAAAACGTTCAGGCAGCAGAAAAAGCTGACGTACCTGTGCAACAATTTATCGATGAGAATAATGTCAAATTTTTTGAACTAACGAAACAATTAGGTTGCCAATTTGATATTTGGCAAAAAGGAAGTGACATAACTCATCATTTTCCCTCAAGTCAAAAACTCTGGGAACTCTGTGAAAAAAATGGAGATATCTATAAAAAATCCTACAAAGGACTCTACTGTGTAGGATGCGAAATGTTTTATACACACGATGAACTCAACGAAAATGGAGAGTGTTTTGAGCATCTTGGCAAAAAACTTGTCAACGTATCCGAAGAAAATTATTTTTTCAATTTAAAAAAATATGAACAGCAAATTAAAAATAAAATCTTATCCGGAGAACTCCAAATTATTCCGGAAAAACGAAAAAATGAAGTCATTTCGTTTCTAAATCTAGGACTTGAAGATATAAGTATCTCACGATCCAACCAACGGGCAAAAAACTGGGGCGTACCAGTGCCTCATGATGACACACAAAAAATGTATGTGTGGTTTGACGCACTTAATATTTATCAATCTGGTATTGGCTTTGGGTGGAACGAAGCTATGTACAATAAATGGTGGCCCGCTGATGTTCATGTCATAGGCAAAGGCATCACGCGATTTCATGTAGTATATTGGCCCGCGTTTTTGCTCTCGGCAGGATTGCCACTTCCCAAAAAGATATTTGTCCATGAATACTTTACGGTAGACGGGCAAAAAATGTCCAAAACCTTGGGAAATGTTATAGATCCTGTGGAACTTATAAAAAAATACGGCGCCGACCCTCTTCGTTACTATTTCCTCGCTAAATTTTCACCGTTTAACGATGGAAATTTTTCCCATGATGAGTTTAAAAAAACATACAACGCAGATTTGGCAAATGGGTTGGGAAACCTTATCTCACGAGTTGCCAAAATGTGCGAGGGATTAACCCTTACTTCATATACTCCACCAAAACTAGCTGACACTCCTCTTATAGAATTTGAAACGTCCTATCAGTTCGACGTCACCCTAAAACTCATTTTTGAAAAGATCAAGGCAAGCGACGTGCTCGTCAATAATAATCAGGTTTGGATCTTAACAGGAAATGCGAAACAAAAAATACTTCAAACGCTTGTTGATCAAATTCGGGTCATTGGATATTCACTCCAACCATTCTTGCCAGAGACTGCTGACAAAATACTCCAACAATTTTCGGGATCAAAGATATCTGTTGAACCATCTCTGTTCCCAAGACTTATATAACGTCATCCCCGACCTGATCGGGGATCCAGTTTATAATACGCTAGATTCCCGCGTACGCGGGAATGACACAAAATATATGTATATCGATACCCACTGTCATTTGCAATTTTCACACTTCGATTCGGATCGGCAAATGGTTATAGGAAACGCCAAAAAAGCCGGAGTCAAAAAATTTATCGTACCTGGTGTTGATATGCGGTCAAATACGGATGCTGTCAGACTTGCGTCGATTCATCCAAGCATTGTGTATGCAAGTATTGGTTTTCATCCCTATGAAGCCCAAACTATCCGTCCTGAAACAGCATGCAAAGAACTTGAAGCACTTCTTACCTCCTCACGCGATAGTATTGTCGCAATTGGAGAATGCGGACTGGATTATCATCTCTATAAAAACGAAGACGCAACAAGCAAAAAACGTATTCAAAAAGAATTATTCGCCGAACAACTGCAGCTTGCATCAAAAAATAATCTTCCAGCGATTATCCATGTCAGGAGCGCATATGAAGATGTTTTTGATGTATATGATTCCATCAGCAACCCTCCTACCGGAGTTATTCATTGTTTCCAGGGAGGCTTACAAGAAATGCGGTTTGCAATAGAACGTGGTCTATTTATGGGAATTGATGGCAATGTCACATACTCAAAAACAATCCAACGGATTGTTTCTGAAATTCCACTTTCTTTTATACTTCTTGAGACTGACACGCCCTATCTTACCCCTTCACCACACCGTGGAGAAAGAAATGAACCGAAATATATCCCTCTTATAGCCTCATGTATCAGTGAGCTTCTCCACACAACGCCAGAGATTATCATGACAAAAACGACAGAAAACGCCAAACAACTGTTTAAGATGACCTAATCTTCACCCAGAGTGGTATAATTTAGATCGTCTTACCTATGCGTTATCTATTCTTACGCTACCCCAACAAAAGCATACGGCTATTTGAAATATTAATTCCTGCGACATCGTGGTTTATTATCACGATGCCAATCTGGTTATCTTTTTACCATCCGGCATTTGTCGCATACTTTATTATTACTTTTGACGTCTATTGGTTTTATAAATCCGTCACACTTGTGACATTCGCACTCAGATCATTCGTCACCTATACAGCACACGCCACAGTTAATTGGAAAAAATTAAGCGCTGAACTTATACACTTCGACAAGCTGTATCATGTCGTGATTATCCCCGAATACAAAGAGCCTGTTCATATCCTGCGCCGCACACTCGAAAACCTCAAAAATCAGGATTTTCCAACGAAACGAATGCTTATCGTCCTTGCTACAGAAGCTAAAGATGCTGAGGCAGAACACACATCACAACAATTGGCTCATGAATATACAAACGTTTTTGATCATATTTTGATCACCAAGCATGAGATTGTCCCGGGAGAGGTAGCTGGAAAATCCTCAAACATGGCCTTTGCAGCAAGATCGACAGTCGCTTATATGAAAAAACATTCAATACCGCTCACATGGGCAACGGTGACATCATGTGACGCAGACGCCCTTCCGCATACCAAATATTTTTCGGCACTTTCGTATCAATTCTTACTCGATAACGATCGAGAATATCACTTTTATCAAGGAAGCATTATGTTTTATAACAACATATGGCGCATTCCACTCCCAAATCGGTTTCTCAACACTTTAAATAGCATATGGAATTTAGCAGTCCTCTCACAAAAAAACAGACTCATTAACTTTTCAACGTATTCACTCGCTCTTTCAACTGTCGTAGACGTCGGATACTGGTCTGTCGATGTGATTCCGGAAGATTATCATATGTTTTTCAAAGTATTTTTCGATAAAGGAGAAAAGGTAGAAGTTCGGCCAATATATCTTCCGGTTTTAGTTGACGCCGCAGAAAGCCATGGATTTATAAATACCTTTATCAATCAATATGAACAAAATAAACGATGGGCGTGGGGAGTTTCTGATATTCCCTACGTTATTCGCCAAGCAGTGCTAAACAAAAACATATCGTTTCTTACCAAGTTCTCAAAAATTTCAAATCTTCTTGAGCATCACATATTATGGCCGGTAAATTGGTTTTTGATCACTATCGGCAGTACGATTCCCCCGTTTATCAATCCACAATTTGGCCGCACAGTGCTTGGTCATAATTTGTCAAGAATATCATCTGGTATTTTAACGCTTTCTACTATTTTTCTTATCATCATTTTTATCATTGACTGGCGTATAAAGCCTCCTCCTCCAAAAGACTTCCCACGATGGCAAATCCCACTTCTTTATCTTCAATGGATAACGCTTCCTTTCATCTCATTTTTTCTCTCCGCTCTCCCCGGATTAGACGCGCATACGAAATTGATGTTAGGTAAACGCCTAGAATACCGCGTTACAGAAAAGGTATAATGTATAGACGCTATGTTTGAGTATCTTATCGTTCACTCACCGCTTTTCTATTTTATACAAAGTTTATGGCGTGATGAAGCGTTCTCAATCCTTGCCGCGCAGCGCTCATTTGGATTTATCATTACAAAATTAGGATTTGAACCTCCACTCTACTATTCACTGCTCCATGTCTGGATGAAAATATTTGGTGAGTCTGAAATAGCCACGCGAGGATTATCTCTTTTAGGATTTACACTGGCCACCGTCATCGTTCTTGAATGGGCACATGCGTTATTTAAAAAACATTGGTTGGCAATATTTCTTCCTCTGTCATTTTTCTTAAATCCTATGCTTATTTATTACGCATTTGAGGTACGGACGTACGGATGGTACATCTTTTTTTCAGTTGCTACTCTTTATACGTATGCAAATAAAAAATGGTTCTGGTTTGTTCTTTCATCTATCTTTGGATTTTATACACATGTCTACATCGGCTTTCTCTTTGTTGCCATTGGCATTCATTTCCTCATCACTGAAATACTGGCAAAAAAAATATCCGTAAAAAGCCTCCTCCATCATCCGGTCATTCAATCCTTCGGGATTATCACTCTTGCCGTCATGCCATGGATTATTAAAATTGTTCTCTTATCAAAACAACTCGCCAATTCTTGGTATTTTCCTGTCAATTTTCAATTAGTACTTTCGGTTTTGGGCAATATGTTCGTAGGATACGAAGGGACTCCGTGGTTTGGATGGCAATACACGAAATATCTTTCTTTTATCTTAATCGGATTATTTGCATTTTCCATGCATACACCAAAAACACGATTAAGAAATGGTCTTTTTTTAAGCGTCATTCTATTGCCACTTATTCTTGTTATCGGTGTATCCTTTTTAAAACCCTTATTTGTGAACCGATACCTTATTTTCGTAACAATTGCAGAAGTTTTTCTTGTCGCCTTTTCATTACAATCCATATCCCGAGCATGGATACAAAAAATAACAGCATTGACCGTGCTCATATTTTTAATCTGGTTTAATGCATGGTATCCAACCCAGCACGCCAAGCTTGCCATACGTCCTGTTATACAAGAAATAAATGCACTTATTACCCACTCAGACGTCATCTATGCTGCTGACCCAATTATCTATATGGAGACCATGTATTATGCTGCTTCTGCCGATCGCGTCTTTTTGTATAACCCTAAAAACAGCGTATTCCCATGGTACATAGGCGATTCGATAGTCTCAGCCGAGAATATGAAAACTGAATTACCCATCTATCCTAAAAGAGCGTTTATGGTTTATCGTGATGGCTCTTACACAATCTCTTACCAATCGCCGATCACCAAAAAATAACGTATGAAACTTACCCTCCCAACAATTCGGGTAATTGAAGAAGCCAACATATCCTATCAAAGCATCTGGATTTATAAACTTGCAACAATTGCAAACCTGGTACAAAGCATCGTGGGAACGTCTGCTGTCCTTTGGTATTGGAGCCGGTTGCCCACAAAAGTTCCGCTCTGGTTTAGTAAGCCCTGGGGAGAAGAAAGACTCACGCACCCAGCTCTTCTTCTTGTTCCAATACTTGTAAGTGTTTTCGTATATATAGGAAATATTCTGATAGCAAATAAGTTTACCCTCGAGCACCCATTGTTTACGCGCGTATTATTTCTTGCGTCTACCGTCGTATCGCTTATGAGTGTGTATATTGTACTCAGAGTACTTGCTCTCATCGTATGACACTACCTATCATCCTCGCATTTCTTGTAGCACTGTTTACCACGTTTATCGTTTGCCCTTTTGTCATAAAACTTGCTCTACATTTGAAATTAATTGATGACCCAAAAGTGCGGTACCATCCGGCAAATACCCATAAAGGCGCTATTCCCCGTGCTGGAGGGCTTTCGCTCTTTATCGGTATAACGATTGCGATGCTTCTCTTTCTTCCTATAAACGTTCACACCGTTGGTATTTTGATAGGAGCGTTTATACTCACTATTGTCGGTCTTTTAGATGACAAAAAAGACATAAACCCTTATGCGCGGCTTATCATAAACATACTTGTAGCTATCATCGTCGTTTTTTCAGGAAACATCATTCCATTTATTACCAATCCATTCTCAGGAGGGATACTTAACCTCTCGCATTGGGCATATCAAACGACCATGTGGGGCACGCCATTCTCGTTTGGCATCTCACAAATTCTTGCGATTCTCTGGATTGTTTGGACCATGAATATCGTCGGGTGGTCAGCCGGTGTAGACGGTCAAATGCCGGGATATGTTTCCATATCAGCATTTGTTTTAGGACTTTTATCATTACGCTACAGCATTTCTGACCCGGCCCAACTCTGGATTACCTTACTCGCGTTTATAGTAAGCGGCGCGTTCTTAGGATTTCTTCCGTGGAACTTTTATCCCCAAAAAATAATGCCGGGATATGGAGGAAAAACACTCGCGGGATTTTTCCTCGCATTGTTAGGAATCCTCTCATACGCCAAGGTCGGCACTGCTATTCTTGTTCTGGGTATACCGATGATGGATGCTTTATTTACACTTGTTCGGCGCATCAGCACAAAAAAATCACCTGTGCGCGCTGATCGCGGACACTTGCATCACAAACTCCTCGATCTTGGATGGGGCAAACGAAGGATCGCCTTGTTTTACTGGTGCGTGTCGGCTATACTGGGGCTGGTCTCGCTTATCGTGACGAGTAAATTAAAAGTTTTTACATTCATAATCGTTGCGGTAACGCTTGCCATGTTTCTTGTATGGGTCAGCTACTTTACGCAATTCTCAAAGCGGCGAGGCCGCGACAATGGTTGAAAAACGTCGCCCTTTTTACAACCGTTTTTTTTACCGGACAACTTTTTCGTCCTGAACCATTCTTTATATCAGCCTTAGGATTTGTCGCATTTTGTCTTTTGTCATCATCAAACTATATTTTCAATGATGTCCTGGATGTTGAGGCCGACCGTAAACACCCATTTAAAAAATTCAGACCGATAGCAAGTGGAAAATTACCGGTCAACGTAGCACTTTTCACCTCATTTATATTGCTTTCAATGGGACTTCTCTTAAGTAAATATATCGGTCAATCATTTTTTATATTTTCCATTTTGTTTATCACTCTTCAATACACCTATTCAGTATTATTTAAAAAAATATCCGTCATCGACATCATTGCGATAACAATAGGCTACGTACTTCGCGTGTATGCTGGAGAGGCGGCGACAGGTTCTCATATATCCATTTGGTTAGCGCTTGCAGCTCTCTCTTTGGCACTCTTTTTGGCAATTGGGAAACGCAGAGCCGAATTAACACTCATACAAAGCTATCAAGGAGTCCTGCCTAAAGACACTCGGGCCAGTCTTTCACACTATTCTGAAAAGTTACTTGATGCATATACGTCTATGTTTGCGACGTCGACATTTATATCCTATACGTATTACACCTTTTTGGCACGACCCATAAATGAAGGGTTATTCTTTAAAAATTACAATGACTTCATCATCGACTTTCCTGAGCGCAAGTGGATGATGGTAACAATTCCGTTTGTTTTATATGGAATCATGCGCTATATGCAGCTTATTTATCATGGAAAAGGCGAGTCGCCTGAGCAAGTTTTGACCACTGATTTCCCATTGCTCTCAACCGTTCTTTTGTGGGCCACTGCCACTATGGTGGTCATTTATGGTATTGGAGGCTAATTACTCTATCTTCTCTGCGTACTGACCGGATATCCATCCGTCTTTTGTGGCTTCATAAGAAATTTCATACCAACCGGACTTTTCACTCACCACGTGATATTTCTCTCCGGGTTTTACACGCGCAGCTTCCGTAGCACTCGTTGTGGCATCAACACGGACGCGTAAAAATCCTGTCGGAGTATCTTTAATAATTACAAATGGCTTTTTGGGATCTGCGACGGCGGACGATGACGCAGATTTTGTCGGAGTGACTTTCAGTGTCGGCGACGGCGTCCCTGATAGAGCAACTTCTGGTGTAACATCAGGTGTAGGCACTGCGCCTGAAAGAGCGAGTTTAAACGACGCAATGAGTTTAAATCCCGGAGTAAGACGCACTTTCATCGTACGTGTCAAAAATCCAGGGGAAGCGATGGTAAGTGTCTCTTCTCCGGATTCTAAATCAGAAATAGTCATGGGTGTAATACCCTTTGAAGAATCATTTATCAAGATAGTCGCTCCATCAGGACTTGTAAGAACGGAAAGTTCCGGCTTTTTGGCCACACTTTTTTCAAGCCATAATATATCGATTGCAGAAGAAAGTTCGCTATCTGAGAGCACTGCATTGACGTAGGTCAAAAGATTTGGGTTTATAATTATTTTTCCTTGCCAAGAAGACGTCTCACCTGTAGTCGTTTCAGGAACCAAACGAAGTGTGTATTCACCAGCCGTAACCTTTTCTTTAAATGGAGTTCTGCCCATATGTTTGTTATCCAAAAAGATACTGACAGTTGGCGCACTTTCCACTCGCAATTGTCCTTCTTTGGGCGTTCGTGAAGAAATAAACTTCATCACACCAAAAATAAGCAAAAGTACGCCAACGATAAGAAGTATAAAGAAGCCTTTTCGTTTCATAAAGTGGCCTCAATCATAGCACACGTACTAAAACCCTGCAACGCTGATTGTCCTATAGTAGGATATTCACACAAGTGAAACTTCCCAAATGGTGGCATCTATACCATTCCCGTATCGATCCTTATAAAATCCTACCTGATGAAATCCCATTTTTACTAAAAACGGTTCTTTAGACGAATTCGCCTCAACATATGTACACGCCCTTCTACATCCCTTCTGTTTTGCTTCATCTAGGCAATATTTCATAAGCGATCTTCCCACGCCTTGCCGTGAGTACATCTTATCAACGCAGATAAAATGCACCTGCGCTCTGATTTCGCAATCAATTGATCCAAAACCAACGACATTCCTGCTCTGTTCAACGACAAAAAACTGCTCACCCCTATCAAACAATCTCTCTAAGCGTTTTTTCGTTAAATAATATTGATGTGGAAATCCATCGTTTTTTTGGATATCTATCATCTTTGGTATATCAGAAAGACCTGCGTGCCGGTGTGTCATAAATGCTTTACAAAAAAATTAATAACAGACGAATGAATCTGTTTCATAAGTGATAAATCTGACTTATACTTATGTACTAAAGCATCAACTACTAATAAATGTTTCTGACATTGGAGTGCTTCATATAATTTTTTTGTTTCCTGCCATGGCACTTCTCTATCCGCCTTTCCTGCTATAACAAGCGCTTGTGCATGTTTTATACGATGTGCCGCTTGAAGCACGTCGTGTTTTGATGACTCAGCATCTGTAAAGTACGTGTAAGGTACTTTTACTATTTTTCCATCTCTACCGCTGATTTTTTCAAAATATCCGGTTTTCTCCCATTCTTTTTGCAATAATCCATACATTGTTCCAACAAATGACACAGGTACAGAAACTAGACATAACGAACGTATATCAATATGGTCAGCGCAAAATAATACAGCTAATTTTCCACCTATACTATGGCCATACACACCAATCCGAGTTATATCAACGTACGATAATTCGAATATATAGCGAAAAATTGCTTCCGCATCATCTCTATAATTACTAAAACGGTAATCTGACGCAAGCGTTCCATCGCTATCCCCAAATCCTGACTGGGTAAACCGCAAAGATGCAATCCCTTTTTCAGCTAGTCTTTTGGCTATATCAACCAAATTAATCTCTTCCTTGTATCCAGTAAATCCGTGAAGGAGGATGACGAAAGGAAGTTTTCCACGTATCGTTGGCTTATAAATTTCTGCTGAAAGTCGCAGTCCTTTTTGATTCAATATTTGAACTGAAATATTATCAAATGTCATAAAGCAGTAATCCAATCTATAATTACCGAGACAACTTCAGGCTCGTGTCCATTATAACGATGAAGCGCATCGGGGATGATAACGCTTTTATATATAGGTGATGTCGTATGACTATCAAATGCTTGTTGAATTTCCTTGATAGGCCTGTCAGCAACCTCATCTTTTTGTGAAAGGATTACTAATAGTGGAATCTTAATTTTTGAAAACATCACAAGTTTTGGTTCTTCTTCTCCATAATCAAATACATCTTCAGATGATCGTGGATCAAATAAGCTGATAAACCGCTTCGGGGTAAGAGGGAAAAAATGATATCCAAACAAAAGATTGTCTCCTTTTCCCTCACATATCAATTTTTTCATAAACGGAAGATGTTTTCTGGCGTCTGGCGCACTAAGCCGATCGCTGATAGGACCTGATAAAATAACACTAATTACATGAGGGTTGTTTTGTGCAGCCGCATAATAACACGCCTTATTAGCCCCTGTGCTATGACCAATAAGGACTATTTCTTCATATCCTTTGGCAACTAAAAAATCTATTCCCGCATTTATATCTAGTACACTTTCTTCAAATATTTCTGCCCCGGCACCGGCTTGATAATATGAATAACCATATGGCGAGGTGCTGTCTTTTTTTCGTATACCGGCAAGCACATCATGACCCCGACTGTTAAAATGGGCAAATCCCCAACCTTTATTTTCCAAAGCTTCTACTAGAAGCCTGGTAAGTCTTACTTCGTGATAAAATGCAGAGCTTAATCCATGCATCCATAAAACTGCGCGATGCTTTTTGATTGTTGGCTCTGAATATATTCCTTGAAGTAAAAGACCATCTTTGGTCACTATTTCCTCGAGAGAACAGTTCATACCATTATTATAACAGCTGCCACTTTTTTGCATTTGGAAACCAATACGACACAAAAAATAGATACGCCAATATATGAATACTTGTAGTTATTAATACGTGTCCAGACAAAAGTAGCGGACCAAATAATACACCCATAGGAACACTTGCTTTTAGCCAAAATATTGCGGCTTTTCTGTCCGGCATTAAACAAATATGAATAAAATGTGTAAAAACTATAAAACAAAAAAACAATAATAATTTATAGAAACCATAAGATATAAAACTAAGTAACACGAAAAAAACATAAAGCAGTTGCGCCTGTTGAAAAAGTATCTCAAAATACTTCATGAGCATAACCCTGTACTCAAATCGCACGACGAATCGAAATGGATATTCCTTTATATATTCCACAGGTTTCTTTCCAAAGCTCCTGACATACCAAGGAATTCCAAGCCAAGCTGCTGTAATCAACAAAAATAAACCAACAGTCACTGGTGAATAAACAAAAACAATAACATCTGTATTTGGTAATACTAACAATGCTGACCCAACTACAAACAACGCGCTTTGCAAAAAGGCTCGAAACCATGAAATCTCCAAAAACGTTCTCCGTTTATACGGCAAATATGCAATCGTCGTAAGGATAATAAAAAATAATATTTCTTTTTGTAATATCCCATTCTTCACAATGCTTTCCATATATTTAACTATACCTTCATCATGCTAACATGTTAGCATGCTAGCATGATAATATATTTCAATGTTTATTTTCTTGCAATCACAGTAATCCACCACAAATCTCGAAGCGATGAATTTATATCTTTTTCGTTTCTACGAAAAATCTTTTCCACTCGAAACCCAGCTTTTTCTACCAACCCCTGTAGTTCATCTGGCATAATATACGTGAAGTGTCGGATCTGATTATTCGAGAGCTTCTCGAAAACATCTCCCTCTCCCATACCCTCTTTCATCCGTATATATAATAATCCAGCATTTAAAAGTATAGAATGAAAATTTCGCAATACTCCCAAAATTTCATCACGTTTCAAATGAAGAAGCACTGCACACGCCCATATCGCATCAAAAGAGTTGTCTTTAAATAATTTATCACGCAAATCTCCACGAATAAATTTCAAATTTGGGGCTTTCCGTTTTGCGATTGCTAACAAATTCTCTGATAAATCAATACCTGTAGTCTTATGTCCTTTTTTGGAAAAAAATATACTGTCACGACCTGCTGCACATCCAACATCTAAAATTCTTGCATCTGGCTTGAGCAAAGAAAGAAATAATTCTCTTTCCTGCTCTGGAGTAAAAGATTCTAATTTTACCGCATACGACGTAGCAATCGCATCATACGTCGCTACCGTTTTAATAACATGATCATTAATCATACGAGGCTAGTATACCAAAAGTCCCCCGCTACTGCGGAGGACTTTTGATTAATTATTAATTTGTTAACCCCACTTCGCTAAAGCTTCGAGGGGTTTCGCTTCGCTCAATAATCCATCCCACCCATGCCACCCATTCCTCCAGGCATACCTCCACCAGATGGAGCATCCTTTTTCTCAGGAATGTCAGTAATGAGCGCTTCGGTAGTCAATATCATCATACCGACAGACACTGCATTCTGCACTGCAGATCGGGTCACCTTCACGGGATCTATGACCCCAGCTGCTATCATGGAACCAAACTGCATCGTCATGGCATTAAAGCCAAAGTCGGCACTTCCTTTATTTTCTTCGACAGTTTTAAGGACCCATCCAGAATCAGCCCCTGCATTTTCAGCTATCATACGGATTGGCTCACCCAACGCTTTATAGAGTATATCTACTCCCGTTTTTTCATCCGCATTATCAAGCGTTTCCTTAAGTTTGAGCAGTAATCCTCGAGCACGAAGTACTGCAACGCCTCCTCCCGGGACTATTCCCTCTTCCAAAGCAGCTTTCGTCGCGGCAACTGCATCATTGACTCGTTCTTTTTTGTCTTTCAGCTCAATTTCTGTCGCTGCTCCGACATTTATAACGGCGACACCACCCGCCAACTTTGCAAGTCTTTCCTGAAACTTTTCGCGATCAAAATCTGATGTCGTTTCATCAATCGCTGTTCTAATTTGTGCGACACGCGCTTTCACTGTGGCTGACGTGCCTTTGCCGCCTATAATTCGGCACGCTTCTTTATCCGCCCAAACTTTATCAGCTCGTCCACAATCCTCTACGGTAACGTTATCGAGCTTCCTGCCAGTATCTTCAGAGATAACTGTACCGCCGGTTAAGATTGCAATATCTTCAAGCATTTCTTTACGTCTATCACCAAATCCAGGCGCCTTTACCGCTAAAACGTTTAAAGTGCCGCGAAGTTTATTGACAACCAACGTCGCAAGCGCTTCGGCATCGATATCGTCAGCAATGATGACAAGATTTTTACTCACCTTTACAAATCCTTCCAAAAATGGAAGAAGGTCGGCAATGGCTGAAATTTTCTTGTCGGTGATAAGAATATATGGATCTGCAATTTCAGCCTCCATCCGTTCAGCATTTGTCACAAAGTATGCAGACGCATATCCTTTGTCAAACTCCATACCCTCTTTGTACTCTATCTCCATCGTAAGCCCCTTGCCTTCCTCTACAGTGACTACACCGTCTTTGCCAACTTTGGTAAGAGCTTCGGCGATAAGGGCACCAATTTTTTCATCTTGTGCAGAAATAGTAGCTACCTTGGCTACATCAGCATCTTTGACCGTCTTTGACATTTTCTTTAATTCTGCTACGACAGACTCAAGCGCTTTTTCCATGCCCGTTTTAAGCTGCATAGGATTAGCTCCTGCTGTCACGTTTTTAAATCCAATATTGACAATTGCTTGGGTCAAAAGCGTTGAAGTAGTAGTCCCATCTCCCGCCACATCATTGGTTTTGCTCGCGGCTTCTTTGACAAGCTGCGCTCCCATATTCTCAAATGGGTCGGCAAGCTCAATTTCTTTGGCTACTGAAACACCGTCATGGATGACGTTTGGAGCGCCCCATTTTTTGTCAATCGCGACATTACGGCCTTTAGGCCCCAATGTCGTAACGACGGCCTTGGCTAAAATATTGACGCCGCGAATAAGCGCCTGTCGTGCATCCTCAGAAAACTTCAGTTGTTTTGCCATATATTTTTATCCTTTCTAAAACCCCGCGAAGCTCTTTGAGCGAAGTGGGGCTACATTTAATATTACTCAATAATAGCCAATATATCTTTTTGTTCAACCAGCATCCATTCTTTGCCCTCTACTTTTATTTCATTCCCTCCCCATTTTTTATACATCACTTTTTGTCCTACTTTCACAATCATAACCACTTTATTTCCTTTTTCATCCATTCCGCCTTCACCCACAGCCATCACTTCTCCCATTTGCGGTTTTTCTTTTGCACTGTCCGGCAACACTAAGCCAGAAGGCAATCTTGTCTCTGCCTCAAGAGGCTTTATGAGGACATTATCAAACAACGGTTTTATCTTTTGTGCCATATGACACCTCCCTTTTGTAACAATGTTTTATATACGACTTGCCTCTCACTGGCAGTCTATAGAAGTGAGTGCTATTCTAACGGTGATAAAAGATCGTGTCAAGGGGTATATTATACATCCTCAACCGTTTTTCTAATTTTTTCTTTATCCACACGCGTGCATCGTTTGGGTGAAACCGTATCACATCAGATTTGATGATTTCATTTGTGCGATTGTTTTTCATATACCAAAGCTGGATTATTCTCGCCGGATACTCGAATAATCGTAAAATTAAATGATACATGCTAAATGATAAATAATTCCTCAATAATTTGTCATCTGTCATTTGGCATGTAGCATTTTTTTTCCTCCACGCATTCGGTAAGTAACTCTCGGCCCAGCGATTTTTGATCAAAAACTTCTTATACGTTCCCGCCTTTTCCCACAAAGGTACCATTTGTACGACTTCGTGCGCTGAAAATAAATCACGCTCGTCTTTTGGTATCCTCATACTGTCAGTGGTAGTAAACATATTAAGACAAAATGTATCTTTCACATTTTTGGCCCTTGGCGTTCTTCTCACGCCCATCAAAGAAACAAAAATAGTTACAAGCAATCGGGTAATCCACAACGTGCCGTTATCCGTGACACAATACAAATCTATATCATCGTCAATCTTTGCATTTTCCATCGCAAGTCCTCCCGTCACTCCCACGAGAGCTACGGTCGGTATGTGGCTTAATGCTTTCGAAACAATGATTGCTTTCCTCCATTTTTCCTTCGCATAGTTCTCTCGTCTTAAACGTGTTGAAACAATTGCCTCTCTACCAGAGAGATAATAATAAGTTTGATTCTTAACTTTTTTGACCATGACGTCGGATGGAAGCTTGTGAACTCTCGTGTATTCAAATAATGAAAATAAATTACACTCAAAAGAGGTTAAAGGATAATCAAATATATCCGCATAAGAGATGCTTGCATAAAATCGACTTTTGGAAGATATCCTCATTGTCTTTAATTCGGTGTTGGAGCAGCAGCAGTGATTAATCCGTAGGTCGACAATACTTGTCGAAATCCGGCCGAGGCAGTTTCTAAAACCTTTGATGGTGCACTTGTTGCCATGCCATTTACCGCATCCTCAAGATATTTTATCAACTTATCATTTATACCGTTATCATACGTTCTTGACGCCAAAGGAAATGATCGCGCAATTTTTGCCTGCTTTACGTATGCTCCTGTAAACGGGTCATCCATAATCGTGTTTGCTAAATCTACCCGTGCATACGGCTCTCCAAACATTCGTGTTTTAGACGCTTCTGTATATAATCTGGAAGCACCTTCAGCACTTGTGAGATATTTCGTAAACTCCCACGCTTGTGCCTGATATTTGCTTTTCGACGAAACCCCTTCTACCCAATAGGACGCCCATGCGACATCATTTCCCGGTAATTGTGGTACAGGAACGATTTTAAATCGCACATTAGGATTCATCTCTTTTATGTCATGTGCCCTCCATGAGGGAGCGAGAATCATCGCGACACGGCCTGCAGCAAACGCTGAAACAGACGTATCTATGCCATCACTCCAGGTGTAGAGAGGATCATTAGGATCTGCAAATTTTTTATAAAACACCAAAGTTTCCTCTGCTTCTTTGCCTTTTAATGTTGTCAGTGACGCTCCGTTTTGTAAAAACATAAGCGCTAATATATCGCTAAAGTGCTCTACATTCGCCGTCGTTCCCAAAGCAATCGCAGACGTCACAATTGTTGATCCGTTTTTCACGGTAAGCCTGGGCACGATATTTATGACTTCAGTCCAGCTGGTCGGCGGTGTGACGCCGGCTGTAGCAAACAAATCCTCATTTATATAAAGCCCAAGTCCATCAATCATAATCGGTAAACCAAAAATAGATTGTCCTGCAACCAAATCATTGACGATAACCGGAAAAAATGTCGAAATAAACTCTGAAGATGACATTACGTCAAGTGGAACAAGGGAGAGTTGATTTTTAAGCATCGCGACCCACGTGTTGTGAAAACGAAACACATCCGGCCCCTCATTACGGTTTATTGCTGACTGCAGCCTCTCTCTATACTGTTTTGGAGATTGTTTAATATACTGTACTTTAATCAAAGGATTTTTCGCTTCAAAATCAGCAATGAGCGATCGCAACGTTTCATCGCTTTCCCATAGCCCCCAATACGTAATCGTAGCCTCCTTTGGAAGGGCAGCCTTTGATGTAAAAGAGCGTACGAAAACAAAAATAAGGGCGATAACCGCAATAATCACGCCTATAATAAACAACTTCTTAAAGCCTTTTCCTGTCCCTCCACCAACCCCTACAGGTGACGCGGGGGGCACGTTTATACTTGGAATAAATGGGTTTGTAAAATCAGATTGCGGTATGGCAGGATCGGTAGGCAGAGAAGCTGGTACGACTACCGTTTCCTGCGCGATTTCTACTCCACCATATACAGCCTGGGGTGATTGTGTTTCAAGCGGGTCTTTGGGTTCCATACAAATTATTTGATACAATCATCATACCATGAAAAAAGAATATCTCTCCACAGGCAAGAGTCTTACCATCATCAAAGCGATTGGATTATCCGCATTATTTCTCTTTCTTTCTATTGGTCTATTTTGGGTATCATTTGAAAAAAAATACGAAAACAAAGTATATCCTCGCATAACTGTTGATGGTATTCCCTTTGGAGGAAAGTCAAAAGACGAGGTTTCAACGTATTGGAAAGCACAAAATATTCCATTTGAAAAAGCAGCTTTTGAGTTTCGATTTGACACATATATCGCTACGGTTTCTGGGAGTACTCTTGATTTGGGATATGACGCAACGCTTTCTGCTACACAAGCCTATACGGTAGGTAGATCTGGACATTTTTTCCGTGACACGATATCAAAATTTTTCACAACGTCGACCCCTTTATCAGCATACTTTCGGTGGAAATCAGACATCATTGAGACAACACTAGATGAATTAAGCGCTCAAATCGATATACCAGTACAAGATGCACTCTTTCAATTTGAAAACAATAAAGTCACCGCATTTAAAGCATCATCAAATGGGAAAAGAGTCAATAAAGAAAATTCTCTCGATAATTTTAACAAGGCGGTCAAGTCACTGCCTCATGCGCCATCTCTTTTTATCATAATTAACGTCCCTGTCGATACCATTTACCCCAAAGTAACAACCGACAAGGCAAACTCATTTGGTATAAAAGAACGTATTGGTCACGGGTATTCTGAATTTCAGGGATCTATCCCAGGAAGGATTCACAATGTCGCTCTGGCAGCCAATCGTATAAACGGCACGCTTATCCCTCCCGGAGAAACATTCTCATTTAATGAAACACTTGGCGACATTTCAGCAGCCACCGGATATCAGTCAGCGTATATTATAAAAGAAGGCCGCACAGTGTTAGGCGATGGAGGGGGTGTTTGTCAGGTATCAACGACCATGTTTCGTGCAGCACTAAACGCTGGATTACCGATTAAAGAACGGCAAGCACACGCATACCGCGTCCACTATTATGAAGAAGCAGGATACAAAGCGGGCATAGATGCCACAGTGTTTTCTCCAAGTGTCGATCTAAAAATTACAAATAATACTCCAGCACATATTCTGATACAAACCAAAACCGATATTAAAAATCTCTCACTCACCTTTGAGCTCTATGGTACAAGCGACGGGAGAAGTTCACAGATTACTGAACACGTGGTAGGTAAGGAAATTGCTCCACCACCACCACTTTACCAAGATGACCCAACACTAAAGGTGGGCGTCGTCAAACAAGTAGATTGGTCCGCATGGGGGGCAAAAGCCTCGTTTCGCTATACCGTCACACGAGGTCAAGAAACGCTTGAAGACACAACATTTACATCAAACTACAGACCATGGCAAGCGGTGTATCTTAGAGGAATGGCCAATTAGTCTCATATGATCAATAAGACAAATAAGTCCAATCGAACTGTTTTGGTAGGCGGATGTTTTGACCTGCTTCATTTTGGTCATATTTCTTTTCTTCAACAAGCACGAAATCTCGGTGATTATCTTGTTGTAGCTCTTGAATCAGATGAAAACGTGTCTCGTATGAAAGGACCATCAAGACCCATTCACACACAGCTTCAACGGAAAGCCATGCTTGAATCCCTCAGTTGTATCAATGAAGTAATAACACTAAATCCAATGCGTACAGACCAAGAATACAGCGACCTCGTCATAAAAGTTCATCCGCAAATAATTGCAGTGACAGAGGGAGACTCTGTGGAAGACAAAAAAAGGGCTCACGCAAAACTAATTGGAGCCGCTGTTGTTGTCATCTCCAAAATCCATACGCCCTCCACCTCTCAATTAGCCAAGATCCTTGATCTTGAGTAAAGTACAAAATATATGAGAATCCTTGCCATTGAATCATCATGTGATGAGACTGCAGCCGCAATCGTTGAGGATGGTATTACCATACTAAGCAATGTCGTCGCGTCAAGTAAAGAGCTTCATCATAAATATGGCGGCATCATGCCAGAATTGGCTGCCCGCGAACAACTCTCTTCTATACTCCCCGTAATACAAGAGGCGCTCAAAATATTGCCACAAGAAAAAAATGTTATTAAAACTATTTCAAAACATATCGACGCAATCGCGATTACTATTGGCCCAGGACTCATTGGAAGCCTCTTGGTTGGTGTAGAGACTGCAAAGACTATGGCTATGCTTACCGGTGTGCCGATAATCCCCGTCAACCACGTGTTAGCCCACATGTACGCAAATTTTATTGATAAAAATAATATTATTTTTCCTGCAATTTCTCTTGTTGTCTCCGGAGGGCACACAGAACTATATCTTATGAAATCACCCAACAAGCTCACATGGCTTGGCGGCACACTGGATGATGCGGCTGGAGAATGTTTTGATAAAACAGCACGGCTTTTGGGATTTGGCAACGAAGGCGGCGTTGCGATTGCCAAAGCCGCTAAATGGCATCATCCAAGTAAAAAACCATCTATCATTAAATTGCCGCGTCCAATGCTTGATGAAAAAAATGAATACAATTTCTCTTTTAGCGGATTAAAGTCTGCAATTGTCCGTCTCGTCACCACACTCAAAACAAAAACACCTGATCAATCTTTAACCCCTGATATCATCGCCAATCTTTCATATGAAACAGAAGATGCTATTACGGATGTCTTAGTAAAAAAGACTCTCATGGCCGCAGAAAAACATGGTGCTAAATCTATTTTACTTTCAGGAGGCGTCGCAGCAAATATCAAGCTTCGAGAAAAATTTATATCACACATCAAACAATCTCAATCTTCTTTATCATTTCATGTCCCGCCTATCGAATTATGCACCGACAACGCAGTCTATATAGCAAGTTGTGCGTTTTTTATGGGAAACCCTACTCCTTGGCAAGAAATTACTGCTACCCCCGATCTTACGGTCGAACAACCCTAACATGACTCCATGCAATATTATGTGTCACGTTACCAACTCCAATCTCTACCCTCACATGAGCTGGAACTTTCCTAGTGTGATCATTATTATCTCCTTCTTTTTGAAGGTAGACTTTTTTAATTACACCAGTAACAGCATGTTTACGAGGAGGACGTTCAAACTGTCCTTCATCAAAAGATGCTTGACGACCAACTAATTCTTGTATCTCATTCAGGCTAAGCATATGATTCTCCTTTTGGTATTGATAGTGATAGTACTCTCTCTCTGCAAAAGGCAAGCGAGCGCTTAGTTCTCCGTAGAAATCCGACAGTCGGTTTCCTTTCTTTGTAACAGTGGC
>CAYIXE010000006.1:0-31144 GCA_964367095.1 uncultured Gammaproteobacteria bacterium
CAAAAAAATTTTTATAAGAGCTACATCACAGAAAATAAAACAAAAAGTAAGAAAATTAGAAAAAACATTCATGAATTTGGCGTATGTACCATATATGTATCAAACGCCCCACTTCAACGAAAACTTATGGGTTGGATAGGTGGAGTTCTTAATAAAGCGTGATATAATAGGCTTGTTCCTTTACATTCCCCTGTAGCTCAACGGTAGAGCGGCTTCCTGTTGAAGACCGTAGGTCTGAAATCCTGAGCATGTCGAAGGATCTAAGATTTTTGGTTACTGGCAGCTTTTCGTAGTAATACGGATTGAAAAATCGGGCTAATTCGGGGAACTCCTGCTTTTGCAGGACAATCCCGAGCTAAATTTCCGCCTCTGGCGGGATAAATGTGTAGAGACTATATACTCGATCAGCCTCTGGCTGAATAAGATAGTCCAAGCCTTTTGGTAACAGAAGGATTACTTGTAAGAAGAAGGTTCGTGGTCCGAATCCACGCGGGGGAGCATAGGCCTGCTTATTATAACCTGCTGATTATCCCGCAGTGTCGCGAAAATCGGTGTAGGAACAGTGCGAACGATCCGCTTATCTTCGACGAATAGCTTTTCAAAAAAGAATCTCAAGTAATGTCTTTTCAAGAACCCGGGGGCATCCATATACGTCCGATAGATGTTCCTCGTGAAGGAAAGGACTTCTTCGATGAGATCGATATCGACCTTTCGTTTGTTTTCGCTCTCCTGAGTCTGCGCTTCAAGGTTCGCTATGTGTGTTTGAAGTTCCGCGTGTTTCCGCTTGAACGTTTCCCGGTCAATAGTGTTGTCGAGTAGCGCATCTTCTAACTTGTCTCTTTTGATTTCAAATGAAGTTTTTTGGTTCACGATGCCTTGCAAGAACGAAGCCGCGTTTTTTCTGTTGGCATCAAGCATTTCCCTTGTTTTTCTTACGACCGCCTCTACGAAAGCCGTACTGAACTGCATAGTCTTGAACTCATCGGCAACTTGTTCCTCAAGATCCGTCATTTCGACGTAGGGCGCGGGACAACCATTCCTATCGCGTTTTTGACAGTGGTAGTAAGCAATCCTACCGCCTCTCGCCTGGAGTTTTTTTTCGTTCGTGTGCCACTCGGCGGTGTATCGTTGGCTGCACTCTGCACAAAAGATGAAGCCGCGAAGCAGAAAATCATGAACACGACGCCGGATCAAAAAGCTCCTGTGTTTCGCCAGTACATACTGACACGTCTCGAAAAGTTCTTTGCTTATGATGGGTTGATGCTTGCCTATTTTCGATTCGCCGTGCCACCGGATGAGGCCGTAGTAAAACGGGTTAATGAGTATGGTATGGATGACACTGTGGCCAAGTGGCGTCCCGTTTTTTGAAATAAGATTTTTTCCAGCCATCCACTCCTGCAGTTCAAGGATCGAGTAGCTACCGGTGGCATATAATTCAAATAACTCCCGGATGATCGGGGCCACATGGGGGTCTGGCTCGCACGTTTTTCTTTCCCTGTCTCCGCCGACACTCCTATAACCAACAGGCGGGGGTGTAGGTTGCCATCCCTCGCGAAACTTTTGCATGAGTGCGCGCGGGTGCGTTGTCCATTGACTTCGCTTTCCCACTCGGCTACGGAGGCGAATATGTTACCGACCAAACCCTCGGTGACATCCCCGTTTTCGGTAACAGACAGAAGCTTTATGCTCCTTTCCTTAAATTGTTTCCTGATGTTAGCGAAATCACCGACATTCCTGGCAAACCGGTCAATCTTGTAAATTATCACCGCATCCGCCGGGATCTCTTTTACCGCCTGCAGGAGCTCCTGGAAGGCCGGTCTGTCCATGGTTCTGGCGCTTTTCCCGTCGTCGACAAACACCCTTTTGATCTGATAATCGTGCATCTTTGCGTAATCCACGCATGCGCGCTTCTGATTGTCTATCGAGAACCCCTCTTTCGCCTGTTCTTCAGTGGAAACTCGAATGTAGAGGTAGCAACTACTCATAGTGATCCTATATCTATAATGACATATTCGGAGCTTCAAATCCACCCGAACTCATACTACGCTTTCCTGTATCCACTTCTCCGTATCGTACAGAAGGGATTTTTCCGTAAAAGCAGAAAGAGCTTGCCGTAATTCATCGAGCGTTTCATACTCCCCATCGTTATAAATATCCTCAAGCCTTCCCTTGTTCGTTATGGCCTTCCCATACCACACTTTGAGATACGCTTTTTTCATTGAGTTTTGGAAATGATCCGCCTTGAAAATCGCCCGAATTCGTCTGATCCGGCTCGCATGCCACCGTTTCACCGTTCCGTCGGCTCTCCACAGTTTCAGAAAGAATTTCATGCGTAATTGATTATTTCGTAGTTGGACCATAGCTATAACGACATACTGAGAGCTTCAAATAAACCCGAATCGGCTTTGACTCCCATCTATGGGACATCAATAGTCACCATATGGTTCACGAGTAACTACATAGTTACTATGAAGTCCCTATAAGGTGAAGTTGAGTCTCTATATGGGTATCGAGTCTGGATCTATCTCTTCAGAATTTCGCGCGCTCCTCAAGTTTTCTATCAGTGGACTGATGGCTCCTTCATGACTTTCAAGGGCTTGAAAAAAGGCATCGGAAATTTTTCTTTTCAATCTGTTCCACTCTTCAACATCGAGTACAGCAAAGCATACCGCCCAACCAAATCCTTTCAAGGATGGTGGCTGTATCCATATCCCCCCTTGTTTGTTGACTGTGATACGGAAAAATCTGACCTCAAATTCGTTCTGCCAGTTTAACGTAGCCTTCGCAAGAAAATCCCCTTTGAGGACGAGGTCAATTTTGACAGTCGCTAGATCGAGTAACTCATTCATGTGTTAATCCTTATGTTTCGACTCCGATCAGTAGGAGTCGTTGTAAAGCATCTGCTTCAAATCCTTCTGGGCGCTAAAAAATTTGTGCGGTTCCACCTGGGTTTCGTGGGAAAGAAACTTTTCCGTAAGAAGTTGGCGCTTCTCAGATTCCTCAAAAACGAAGACGGCCCGGCGCGGATTGGCCTTATCGAGAGTGATCAATCTGCACGACTCGGTGAGAAGGTAGGCCGCGAGCAGAAATGAATCTGTTGGGAATGTCTGGTTAGTTTTCATGTTCATTTTTGATGTTGATATTTTTTTTGACATCGCTTCCAATATCTTGGAATTTCCTTTTGTGTTGAATGTGTGCTAGCACCAAACGGACCCACCGCTCGGCCATCTCGTCTATGTCCCGATTTTCATTTGGATGCTTATACTCATTCGACATGAGTAGAGCCTACTAGAACTGCTGGATTGTGGGATCTACACGAGTTGAAGTTAACTCGCTTTTTTAGAAGACTTTAGGTAACGATATTTTGCTTGAATAAATTTTTTTCTAGATCTTTTATCCGCTATCGCTAATTGTTCTAAGTCAACGTTTTTATTTTCATTTTCAATGAGATCATCCATCTTTCTATGGAAAGTGATTTTTTGATCGGCAGCAGACTTCTTTTTTATAGGTTTATCCTCTGCGAGCACCTTGTCTCTTTTGTGTTCAGGTCTCACCCGTTTTTGAGGTGGTTTTCTGCCAAGAATCATTTTTTGAAAACGTTTCAAAAAATAGTTTGCGGCGCTTACTTCTTTTGCAGACATACGAGGAGGAATCTCCTCAATGGATATTTTGCCCAGTTTTTCTGGATCACCAGTTAAATCGTCTTTGGATATCGTGTGTACAATCGGAGGAAATACCAGATAATCAGTAGTGATGCCTCGTTCTCTATCCTGATCTTTCCGTTTCGATAATATCCTTAAATCAGCTATTATTTTGGGGATCTTATTCTTATTTTTCATTCTTATTTTTCCTCGGAGAACCCGAGTAGCTTATTATAATTGATTGCCAATGATGGCAACAATCTATCTCTTCAAGGAACCCTTTTTTATAGTGTCACCAGTGTAACCGGAAGGCTTTTGAGAGAAGGGAGTCTCGCCCTTTTTATAGGTGTCCTCGGTGTCCACGGATGAGGGTACTCCGAAGCTCGATTTTGGGGACATCTCGTTCAAGTCGGGAGTCATGGCGTTTCCATGCCTGATTTCCTCCTCAATTCCTGCCAAGTATAACACCAGGCGAAAATCTAGGACTCGACTCTCCGGACTCTGTCCCACGCAATAAACAACGAGAAATCAAAGGAAAAAAGATAACGCGAGGAGAAAATTCCTCACTACCAGAACGAAAGAATAGGGAGCAATGAGCTTGACCACGGCCTGATCGTAGAACCCGAGGTACCAAGCGGTCAGGACCGTCGCCGCGACAAACAGCGCCCGCTTCCTCGCCCCGACGAACGGGACAAACGGAGCAAGCCAGAAAAGATACTGAGGGGAGAAAACCTTGAAGGAAAGGATGAACCCGAGCACCATGAGGTACGCGCCCTCCATGAACCTCCGGGATCTTATCGCGAGCAGGGCAAAGAACGACATCGCCAGTGCCGAGGCCCACATCGGCATCGACGACCCGGCGAACTGAATGGAATTGAACGCGTACTCCGTCTTCCTCGACCCGATCAGGTACATGGCCGACCCGTATACGCTCTCCGGCTGCACCCCCCTCGCCGCGTGGAACGATACGCCATACATGTTGAGCGCGATGACCATAACGGAAAGCCCCGCCATAATTCCCATGACCAGAGGTCGCTTCGTACCCCTGAGCATGAGATACGGGAAGAGGATGATCGGATAAAACTTCACGGAAACAGCCGCGACAAGCGCGATCCCGGCCGGGACCTCCCTCCCCCTCGCGAACAGCCACAGGGCGAGAAGCGCCAGCACCGCGACGTAGACGTCTAAAAGCTCGATGGCCAAAGGGAAAAGGAACGCGAACGGCAGAACGTACGCCCACAGACTCCTTCGAACCGGAGGCCACATCCCCCTCAACAGCCACAGGCCGAACATGAACGCCAGAACGCTCTGAATATGGAAGAGGATCGCGTACATCCCGTAGTCGGAAGTCAGAAGCCTCGGAAGAAGCATGGGAATAAGAGCTCCCAGGGGATACTCGGTCTGGGGGATCGATCCGGTTTCCACGATCTTGGAAGCCGCCACGAAGTAATGATACAAGTCCCAGATCTTGATGAATTGGTACATATTGGTTTATGGGCAATATATTGAAGCTATTTTACGCTCAATATTTGATTATAGTCAATAAACAAGCACCGTGTCGCCATCCATAATCAAATCATGGCTACGGTGACACAGAAGTTTGGACAGAGGGTCCGAAAACTGAGGAAACAGAGAGGTTTAACCCAAGAGAAGTTGGCGGAACTTACCAGAATCGACTACTCATACCTCAATCTCATTGAGAACGGGAAACGAAACCCATCGCTTAAAGTGATAGCCAAGCTAGCACGTGTCCTCGATGTCCGCCTAGACGATCTTGTCCGCTTCAAGTAAGTCTTGCGCAGAGCTCTTTTTTATAGTGTCCATTGTGTCCAACTCTTCTGAGATTTTGCAAACATCTGATAAGCACCAA
Source organism: uncultured Gammaproteobacteria bacterium (assembly GCA_964367095.1). Lineage (GTDB taxonomy): Bacteria > Patescibacteriota > Microgenomatia > UBA10105 > UBA927 > UBA927. Next base: position 5,512 of record CAYIXE010000006.1, read on the forward strand.
GGCGTCACTTCCGCGCTAGGTAACATCTTCGGGGAGAGCGTTAGATCAAGAAATCGGATATTTTCTTCAGTTAGACGCTGGGGGTAAACCAGGATGAATATCAGCAAAAGTTCTGAATGCTGCATGAATAAGTCTGGAATTTTTGTGAACTGAGTGCTTAGAGATTCTTCTTTTAACGTTTTCCAGCTTTGTGTTTGGGTTGGGAATCTCGTTTGGCAGGTGCCGGTGGGTGACCGCCACAAAAAAGTTTCCCAACTTGATCCTGGAACAAATTCAGCGAATTGTGTGTGAGTGATTTTGCGCCATTGGGCTGCAACAAAGTCTCTTCCATCTCTTCGCGTGATGATTCCTAGAAGGGCCTGAAGTGAATATGATGCTCCAGCAAAGCTGTCTGTATGCTCTTCCCAAAGAAAACCGGCCTGCAAGCGTAACGCATATTCATAGTCATAGTATGGGTTTGGCCAACCAAATGGTGTTGGATATGTGCTTTCGTTTATTAGACCAAGAACAATTGTCGATATTCTATTTCCAACCTGTGACCTTTGATGGAGCTCGTTGAACCAGAAATAGACAACGAAAAGTGGTGAGAATGTTTCACCAATAAAACGCATTTTGCTCTCGTGTTTTTCGCAAATGGCGAGTATGTCTTTCTCCAAGTTTTGGTCTAGGGGTTTTCCCTGAAGTCGTTTGTATAAACCGTACGCGCAAAGGTAGCCCAGGATAATCGTGGTTCTCAAAGGATACACGACCGTGTCAGTCCTCCAATCACCCTCAATCAGGTGTGGTCTCTTTTTTACTTCCTCTAAGAGGTTCGCAAAGCTGTCTTCGAGCGCGATCTGGATTATCTCAAGGGACGATTGGTAACGATCGGGTGTAAGACTGAATTTTGTTGCTATAGCAAAGATGGTCGCCATAAGACATGTCCACGCTTCTATTTGCGCCACATGGTTTTGTTTTTCTTCCCATGGTTTCAGAATGTAGCTGGTCATTATGATCGAGCTCGCAATTAGACTTTGAGCTTGTGTAGGCGTGAGGGTGGTGGCAGATACCTGCAGATGAGACTCAATAAACTTCAGATATTTTTCTTTAGGAAACATTTCAGCACCGTCAGTCAGGTGGAGATCTAAAAATAACTTGTAATCTGCAGGTTCTGCCGGGAAAAAATGACCATAGGCTTTCAGGAATCCGGCGAGTAGCACTCCTTTGTCTTGATACTGCAGCTTTTTATTTTTCTTTTGCCCCCAATTGTTCCGGTTTTGGGTAACAATTTGAGTTCTAACTGGATCTTTGACCTCCCCGTTTGTTACGAGCCAAGATTTGAATTGGCTTTTCTCCGAAACCGACGCGTGCTGTATGGGTAAAGCGACGAGTTCGTTGATCTCTCCCTGTATTGATCGCCATTGCGCGAGCGTGATGTCACCGTTTTTTAGCTGAAACGCTTCGGGTTCGCCTTTTTGATTTAGCGCAATGATATCTTTTCCTTCTTCAAGCATGCCATGAGGCGACACGTAGAGTAGGGTATAGCCGTTAGAAACCAACAATTGGCAAAACGGTATCATGTATCCGCGCTCGTTTGTTCTAGTCAACCAATTTTCTAACAGCTTCTCTGTCATTCCACTCCTTTCTTTTTCGTTTTACCATTTCGTCAAACCGTTTTTTGAATTCAGGATCCTGTTTCGCTTCCTCGATCACTTTTTTGTATGCCTCCGTTTGATTTGGGTGAATGTAGAACGTGGGGAACTTTGCTTTTCCCGTATCTGGATTAAAATCGAGTGGTAGCATCTCGAGTGATTCGAGTATGAGATCCGGTGATAGTTTTTTGCCTTTCGCATCGATTTTATTTCCTGTTTTATCGATCACTTTATCAATTGTTTGGAATGAAAATCGAGCGATCTGTGATGCGGCATCGATTCCCATCTGTCTGAACTTATCAACAAAGTACTCGAGTGGCTGCTGAATGACCTCTTCTGGCATGATTGTCAGTTCGCCATGAAACTGTTCATATGGTTGATTTTCAATGGTGCCCTCAACTGTTTGATAACTCATTTCCCTTCCTTCGTGCTGGATAGTCGCGCGGATATTCCCAAGCAAGGGATCACTCCGTCTTGCTTCAGAGAACGCGGGAACGAGAATTTTTTCTACGAGTTCCTTTTTGAGTTTGGGAAGATCAGGTAACATGGTTTTTACGGATTTCGGTTTTGTAATTTTGCTATTGCCATATCAAAAGACTCAATTTCTTTTTTGAACGCTTTGCTTGCAGTTAGGTGGTCTCTCAGGAGCTTGGCCGAATCATCTTTTAGATTGAGCCAGTAGCTGTTGATTTGCCCCGGGAAGACGTAGGGGAGAGATTTGATTAGCACATACAGCCAGAAAATTCCGGTGTTCATGGCGGCCCTGAATTGCTTATCGTCAATTTGGGGGCCATAGCTTACCGCCGGTTCCCATGCAGGGTTTTGAGCGCCGCGTCCCGCCTCGAATAACTTCATGAGATTTGCGTGATTGAAACTTGATTCCAGATTCCATGGCGAGCTGAAGTCGACTCCTATTTTATGCTCGGATTGTTGTCTCGATGTTGAAAAGCCTATCTTCCAGAATTGTTTCGGCTCGGTCTTCATTGCCAAAACTTTGATAACGCATTCATGCGTTTTTCTTAGGAGGGCGAGAGCATCGGAATGATAGCCATTCAAATTAAGAAGAAAAGATGCCCGGAGGCTGCTATGTGCTTCTGTAACGAGTGCGGCGAGGGGCATGTAAGAACGGTGCACGCTTTGGTTGAAGATCAGCGAGAAAAAATAAAAACCATATTCCCAGATATACACTTTCTTTTGATTGGTGTAATAGAGCGTAGACTTAGATTCATGTTCAGCATCATAGAGAGAGGAGTTGGATGCGAGCGCTGCATCAAAATTGAGCGTCGGATAGTTATCCGGGATGGTTTTTTCTGGATCGACTCCGGGTATCTGAGGTACAAACCATGTTTTGCCAACCTTCTTGGCGCCTACAATTTCATCCTTTTGACAGCGTTTCTTTAGCGCTTCTGCTTTCACATCGTATTTTTCCTCCGCTTCGGAGAGAGTGAGGTAACCAGGGATCCGGGTAGAGTCTTTCATGGTGATATTGTATTCCCGATATCGGGAAAATGCAAGAGTATTTCGAGATCTGATTGAGAGTGAAAAGAAGTTAAGTGCGGATCGCTCCCAGGATGGTAATTTAAGCTCCGGCAAAAGCAGGTGTTGACCGCAATCTCTTGATTTCCTCCCATCTTTGCCTGAGTTCTCCGATGTAGCCGATGTTCTGGAACGCTTGTATAATACGGTCATAAGAATGTTCCACGTTCCTCTTGGGCTCACCAGCCTTAGCAATTCTGCCCTGTATAGTAAGGTTAGGACTGGGGAGCCAAGCAGAACGAGAGGCGTAAAACGCTATCTTGTCAAAGGGTTTTATCCAGTCGTACTGCACTATATTACCCTTTAGTCGCAAGTTCTGAAGTGTCATCTTCAAAAGTAGTCGTTTTTCTTGCGGTTCAGAACTTTCAAACAACTCACTTGCCTTAGAAGCCAGCTTTAGCATGTATTCTGAGGTCAAATAATACTCTTCATCGGCTATGTGGAGTTTGCTTAACTTGCTTGTAATACCCTTCTGTTTATCCCGATACTCTTTTCGCTTTTCCTCATAGAAGCTCGTAGTAATACTACCGTCTAGTTTATCTTCATACATTTTCTCAATACGGGTTTCGTAAGTTTTGTATTCTGTTTGATACCGCTCAAGTAAGTCTGTATGAAAATGAACCTTGTCTTTGTGTGAACTTTTTAGTGTCGTTGTTATATCTTCAATCACATCTTGAGGCATCTGAAGGTTGCTAAAGAGGCTAGAAAACTGCTTTGTAAGGTCTTCTTCTGTTAGCCATTCTGCCCCATGCTTACCGTTGTACTGGGTACAGTGGTAATAGTGGTATGTCGTACCATTGGGTTTTATCTTTCTCTCTGGGGTTACTATACAGCCACAATCTGCACATCGTACAAGACCACGATAGGCAAATGGTAATCCAGCAAATTTGAAGTGTTTTTTATTATAGCCAAGTTTGACTACCTGCACTTTCTCAAACAATTCTTCAGAAATAATCCGCTCATATCCGTGTGGATATTTTTGTCCGTCATAAATCATGGTTCCGCAATAGAAGGGGTTTTTGAGAATAGCGTCTATTTTGCTTTTCGCATACTTCGTATGAAATACGTCATTCACACGGTTTCTAATTTCAAGCATTGATTGACTGCCTGTTGAGTACCATTCAAATATCTTCGTTACTATTTGTGCCTCATTTGGTTCAATATAAATCCAATTTTTTTCTTTTTCATTTGGTTTATTGATGTATCCAAAGGGAGCACCTACTGGAAATTCCCCATTTGCGAGTTTACTTTTTGCAGTAGTAACCGCATCGTCTTTTAAGCGGTTCAGAAATTGTTTAGCTAGATACACTTTCGTATCCCAATCAGTAATATCCCTACCAATTGTCTTTTCGCTTATAACTAGGCGGTCATATACAAAATGAATTTCTTTGTGGTGTTCGCTTCTCAAATCATCAATCAGTACTGCGTCTCGGTAATTTCTTGTTATTCTATCTACTCTGTAGGCAATGATTGCCACTATATCAGGGTTATTTTTGACGTACGCTATCATCTCGTTAAACTTTGTTCTAATTTTCTTGTCCGCACTTTCACTAAAGACAAATTCTTTATCTACCTCAAGGTCATTATCTTTTGCGTAATCTCGCAGAATAGGCAATTGAATATCTTGAAGAGATAATCCCTCTTTTTCTTGTCGTAGGGTTGATACCCGTGCTAATATGACCGCTTTTTTCATATTTAGTTTATCGCTTGAACAACTTGATACAAATCCTTTTGTTGTTGCTGTAGTCCTGCGTCAAAAATGATGTGATAATCAAAGTTATTGTTTATTTCCTGAAACTCTCTAAATCCAACTTCCTTTGCAAATACCTCATTGAAAATCTCATCTTTCTTACCCTTGTATGTTTTTTTGTTTTGTTCGTAATTTAATCTTTCTTGATTTGTCTTAACTTCAACTACCAAAAATCTTCCTTTTGTTGTTTCAATGAGAAAGTCAGGGAAATAGCGTGCAAGTCGTTTTTCTAACGGACTGTAGTATTCAAAATAAAAGTCATTATGAACGCTGTCGGTAACGCCCCCTATAAAATACACATCTACTATTGCCTCGCCTTCATCAAGTACTTCCCGCAAGTAAGCAAACAGTCCCTTTTCATCACGGCTGTCAAAATTATAAGGATTTATATGAAATCCAAGTCTTCCGTCTGCGACATCTGTCTTATAAACTACTAAATCATTTTTATTCTGTTGGACATTTATTTTGAAAGGATATTGTTTGGTCAGCTCAAGTTCTTCCTCAATGATAGTTTCCTTTTCTTCGTATTTATAGGCGTGGGCTAGTATTTGTTCAATAACAAAAGTGAGGTTACTTAAATTGCTGTTTATTTTATTTGTGATTTCATCTTTTGGTTGTCCTTGAAGTAATATGTCCTCAATAACAAGACAGGGAAGTAAGGTGTAGCGGTTTATAATTTCAACAATATCGTAAAAAGTGAAACTGCCTTTGATTGAGAGTTCTTTTCTTGATAGCTTCTGCGTATATTCTGCTTTCTGTTCTGCGTTAAGCAGTATTCCGCTTTCTGCAATATAAGGAAGATAGTTTTGTGAGTTAAAATTTTTCCAATCAATCTTAAGTTTATTTATATCTTTGCTTGTTGCTGAAATTATTTCTTTTAGCTTCTTTTTAACCTTTACTTTTTTCTTTTTCTCAACCACGAGCGTATGCTCAATTGTTTCCTGTTCTTGATTTTGAATATCCTCAATCGTTGTCGCAAAGTTGTTTTTAAGCTCTCGGTCTAACATCTTGTAATTCTCATCAGAAAGAAAGATTGTAGCCGCTGTAGAATTGTCCCCTATGCTTCGTAAACAACGGGTTGAAGATTGTAATACAAAAATTGAACTATGCGGTTTTCTGTATAATGCACAAGCAACAAGAGATTTGCAATTCCAGCCTTCTGTACCTTTTCCAACCAATAAAACAAACTGTTTCTTGCTTCCCTCTGTGTCCAATATCAAGAACTCATCTTTACTTTTCTCTGCTTCTGTATGGTATTCAAGGATTTTATCCTGCGGTATCTTTAATTTTCCTAATACAGCCTCAAGCTTGGGTCTTAACTCTGTCTGTAAATCCTCTATGCTTGAGGCGTAAAAGGCGATTTTAGGCAGTTTTCCTTCAAGGCGGTTCTCTTTATACTCATCCCAAAATTTACCTACTACATCTTCAATAAAGCCTTCTGTTTTTACATTTGAATATCCCAAAAAGCGGACTTGCTTAAGTATTCCTTTTTCAATACCTTCTTTTAGCCCAAAATGATATACGACATCGGCAATCATCTCATTATTGATGTATGGCGTTCCTGTGAGGTTTACAACGGCTACGAGAGGAGTTTTCCCTTCTTTATGGATATAGTTGATTGTTTCCTTCGTCTTCTTCAGGCTACCCTCAAGTGTTGTTCCAAAAGAATGATGAGCCTCATCTACAAAAACCATTAAGTCATTAAGTTCTCGGATTGCCTGAAGCCTTTTATTTTCTACAGCTCTATTTTTTAATGTGCTTTCATCTCTAAAAAGAGCGGTTTGGTTTGCTTCTTTATGTCTCGTTTTAAGAATTATTTTTTGAGAGTTTGAAACAACGACATTATAATTACCAATCGGAGCTAGAGGGGTCTCAGGGCTTTCAAGATAATGATATTTTATGTTCAATACTATTGACTGATATTCACGGGGTAATACTTTTGTATAGTCAAAACTTTTGATTTCTTTGAGACTTTCAATAATGGTCGTATCAGGAGCAAACACAAGAGCATTTTTTGCAAACCTTTTGTCTTCGGAGTGGTAAAAGGAAAGCACAAAATCATACAACATCATTGTTCCCATAAGTATTGTTTTTCCTGCTCCCATTGTTAGGGCATAGACTTGGTTTGCGTAGTCAATCCCGTTATATTGTTCGTGAATACGCTTGTTGATTTTTTCTTCTTTATCCTTATCAAAGACAAGCTCGTAAGCCTGTTCTTTTGAAAGACCTAATGAGCTTATTAAGTCTTTTTCGTTATCAAAAATTGCTTTTACAATTTCAACTGAAGATTTATTACCGAGAATTTCCTTGAGATAAATATAGGTTTCAAGAGCCTTTACTTGAGGTTTATGAAGAAATCCCACTTTCTCAATATGGGTAAGTATGTTCAGCGTTTCTTTTTCAATTCCCTGATAGCCGTTACTACCCCAATCAGCAACCTTGTTTTGTATGGTAGTTATAAAAGGATTTTCCATTATTTTCCCTCAAGTTTTTTGGTTTCATCATTTGCTCTTAATAATTTATTTCGTTCCTTTTCAAGCTCTTTGATATGTTTTTCGGGTTTGAGCGCTTCGGGCATTGTCCCGCCTATCTCACGGATTGTTTGTCTTACCTTTTTACCTACCTCAAAATGAGTACTACTTGCTTTGTAATCTCCTTTTATATCTTCATTTCTAATTTTTTCGTCTGTTTGAGTAATACGAAATAAGTTAGCCGCAAGCTCTGTTGTTCCAGCTCTATCTAACACGTCATCTTTACCTATCCCTTTTCTCGCCTGTATTTGGTCTTTTCTCATGCCATACAAACCTTCGTATCCAGCGTTATTGAAACGACCGAAATTACTTACCCCCGCTTGCTTTGCAGTAGCAAATAATTTTTTGTTGTGGTCTTTTATCTCTCCTCTTACGAAAAGTCTTTTTTCGTTCTCAGCTAGTTGTTGAAACACTTCTTGTCTTCTTGTTTGAATTGCAAAATAAGTCTGTGCTGTCGCTACCGCCTGCTTAGAAGAGTCTCCATTTTGAGCTATAAGATAGCACGCATAACGTGAAAGCTTGTAATCTGTAATAGTTCTTGTGGTCTCTTTTGGTGTTCCAGTGGCTATCTTTATCATTTTGCCGATGTCGGCAAAATGATTGGCTATATCTTGCCCACTATTCTTACAGGCTATTTTGGCTTTTTCTATAACTACATTTTCAAAATTACTCCATTTATCGTATTCAAGAAGGGGCATTAGCTCTCTGGCTTCCCAATACTCAACCCCGTTTTCATCAATCTTCTTGATGTTCTCAAAATTCTTATGTGGTCCTTGTATGGTTATATCGTCAGTCATACTAGAAATTAGATTTTAACTTCAAATGTTTCAAAGTATTCCTCGCCCAACACATCAACAATTTTTATAGCCACTGTATTTTTTCCGCTTTTTTTGTATGTATAGTTGTATTCTGCTTTAATAAGTCTTTTTTTATCAGGAAGGTCAATAATCTCTGCGTTAAAGAGCTTGCCGTCATAATCAACATCAATCGCAACGCTGTCTATTATCTGCTTGAAGTCTTCCACTTTTGCCTCATCTTTCTTATCAATTACTTTTTCATTCTCAAGCTCTAATTTACGCATAAGAATAGGCGAGTAGAACTCTTTAATAACTACAGATAATTTTTTGTCTTTTGTTTTTACTTCAATCCTTGCTTCGGGTTTTTTCTTGAAAATAAGGCTTTTCTTGTCGTTTAGAATATCCCGTATTACGACTTTCACACCTGTTTTGTTTTCCTTTTTCAAAAAGTCATCAGCGTCAAGCTCTGCTCCTGAACAAATGATAATTACTCCCTCTTCATAAACTTCCTCGCTTCCTTTTGATGTGGTCTTAGGAGTAAAGCTATCAATTGCATCCTCTATATTCTTGAGAACCGTTTTTATATCTAACTTGTTCAAGACTTTATTGAGTGGCATTATTTTGACAAACTTATTATCAAGAATCCCGTCAAATTGGCTTCTTTTTATTGGTTCAACCCCATACATTTCCATTACTATTTCCTTTGCCTCTATTTCGTTCTTGAAGATGTCATAGTCGTTGACATTGTAGATTTTGAAAGCCATTGAGCCCTTGAAGTCCTCTTTTATGAGTTTACCGTTTGCTTCTTCCTGTTCCTCTATAATTTGAGCCAAACGCTTAGTAGAAGTTTGAATTGCTCCTATGTTTATGTCGCACCCAATCCACTTTCTACCAAGTTTTTGGGCTACTGCCATTGTTGTTCCACTACCACAGAAACAATCTAATACAATACCCCCTTCGGGCGAGGAAGATTTTATAATACGTTCTAATAATGACTCTGGCTTTTGAGTTGGAAAGTCAGTTCTTTCCTGTGCCGATGGATTGATATAGCCAACATCATCCCATACATCCATCGGTATAACACCCTCATCTACATACCATCTATATTGTTTACCGCTTTTTCTTGGAGAAAAATCTTCATAAAATTCTCTCCCTTTTTCATCAAAGCCATGCCGTAAATGTGCAGTTCCTATTTTTCTCTCAATAGATGCACCTATTTTGTCAAAGTAAAACTTACTTGAAAGTTTTGAGTATAGGTAAACTGTGTCATGTTTACGATGGAAATGGCTTTCTCCTTTTCCACCTGTATTGTATGTCCAAATAATTTCATTTATAAAATTATCTTCTCCAAAAATCTCATCCATTATAAGTCGTAAATACGAATTTTTGTGCCAGTCTACATGAAGATAAATACTTCCTGTATCAGAAAGAAGCTCTTTAAGAAGTAATAATCGCTCATACATAAATTGCAGATACTCATCATTTTCCCAAATGTCTGTGTATTGTTTTTCTTCTAAAATGTTTTGTTGTTGTCCATTTACTTCATCGTTTCTAATTTTTACTTTTTTTACATAATCGGCTTTACTGTCAAAAGGTGGGTCAATGTAAATAAGGTCAATTATACCTCTATAGTTCTTTAGAAGATGAGAAAGGACTTGAAGATTGTCGCCCCAAAATAGCTTGTTAAATTCGGTTGAATTTTTAACGCCATATACCTCTTTTTCCTGTGCAGGATACCATTCAACTTTTTCAAGAGGGTGTTTACCCACCCAAGTAAGCATTGGTCGCCCCTTAGCTTTTGTTATCTGTTGTATGTCGTTTTGTTTCTTCATATGTGTTTTTTAACTTTATAACTTTGAATGAACTTTTCAAAGTCTGTTTTGTTTATGCGGTATTGCTTTTCAATTTGAAATGCAGGGAGTTTGCCAGCTTTTATCCATCTATAAACAGTCAGATAAGCAACCTTGAGGAGCTTTGATACTTCTAAAATTGAGTAATATGTGTCGTTTTGCATAGTCTTTATATACCTTATCATTATTTAACATCTATTGTTGAAAATCAACTAGCTTTAAGGGTTGATAATTCGCAACGCAGTCATTTAATAGTGAAAAGATGCTTTCCTCGCTAGTCTTATGCAGGTTTTTCATGTCCTTATTTAGAGTATACCAAGCACTATTGCTATATCTACCTATAAGCTGTCTAAACTCTCGCACGCCAATATCTTCAAATAACACCCTCATGCCCAGATATTTTAGCGCAGAGGTAAGTTTTTTGTCGGGGTTACTTATCAGAAATTCGTTAAAAAACTGCTTTGGATTGTCGTACTCATAATTGAGTAATGGCGGGTAGTTGCTCTCAATTTCCGTAAGGTAATGAAGTAATACCTTTTGAGCGACTTCTTGGCTGAATAGATTTTTGAAGGTTGGCTCTATGGTCAATCCCACATTGGATAATATCTGTTTGAGCTTCTGCCGTTTTCCAAGTCGTACTTCCATTCGTAAGACCTCAAACGGTTTTCTTTTTGAGAGTTGGTCAAATAATCCAAGTTGTAGAGCGTTATCTTTTTCAACCGTCCTTTTTTCACTTGTCATGCCTTGTTGCAGGTCTTTTAGTTTATCGTAAAAGGCTATTTCAAAAGAGTTAGCACGATACTTGAAGCTATGTCCCTCATTGCGGTAGTCTGTCTGGTTCGTATCCAGTTTTTTGTTTATATTGAGTTTGGTGAGCTGTTTGATATAGGTATATGGGAGTGTGTAGTCAGTCAAGGCAATGTTTTTTGAGAAATGTATAGCAGAGACAGGAGCGTTAGCTAGTCTTTCTTCCGAAATGTACACGCCCATTTCCCTTAACGTAGTATTTAGTTTTGTAACAAGTTGAGGAAAATCGTTATCTGTAAGCTCATCAAAGTTGTTGCCAAAAAGCATCTTGGGAGCTGAAAACTCAATTTTTATAGGTATATCATAGCCACCAAGTCTATTAAGTCGTTTGGTAACTGTTAGACGGGGCTTGTAGATACCTTGCCGTAGCTCATTTATGGTTGGATTTTGTGTACATTTCATGTTAGCTCTGCCTCCCAAATCATACCCGCCCGTTTTGTCGTATAGTCCACTCGCAGAAGGCGTGAATTTTTTCCTATCAAGTATCGTAAACATAGGGTGCTTAAGGGTTAAAACTATTGTGTCTATCATATTTTTTCATTACATCTTCAAACTGCTTTACAACTTCGTTTTCTACTAGTTGGGCAAATTCTCTATTTATTGGGTAAAAAATGTTGAGATTTTTTTCGGCAACCTTCTTTGTAGGGTAAACAAGCCTGTAACCGCCATTGGGTCGGGTTAAGACGCCTATTGAGCCAAGATAGAGCGTTCCGTCCAGCACAAAGCTAGCAAAGGCTACTAATCCGTTAGCTGGCTTTATCGGGATAATTTGTATTTCACTTAGTCTGCTTGTCATAGCGTTTTGTAATGTTTACTCTTCGGTCAATATCAATAAGCACGGCAAAAAAATCTGCGAGCTGTTTTTTCTCTACAGCACTAAAAACCAGTCCCGCTTGTGGTGGTAGATTTTGTGTTGCTTGAATGACTTTGCTCGTTTCCATTGAGTAAAGTTTGCTACCTCAAGAAGTATTGAGGTCAAGATTTAGGAGGTTTAGGTTACGAGGCTAAAAAGGAAACCTCTATAGAGGTGAGAACCTAAAGGGGGTTTAGGTTACAGTTGAACTTTAATTCTATATGCCCCCGTGCTCGGCTTTTCAGCACTCTCATCTTCTTGTGTTGAGACGATTTTAATATGTCCTTTGGCTTCTTTAGGCAATCTGTCCTCAATCTGTTTAATGGTTGAACGTACATATCCAGCGTTTTTGTCGCCTCTCAATTCGTTTATAGTAGCCCAGCCACCTTTTTTATCGGCAAGGACTTTAAGAATATGTTTTCTATCGTTACTTACTATGTTTATGCTACCGTATTTTCCAAAAAGAAAGTTATTGCCATCCCATTTGAAATCATTAGACCAAACAGTTTTCTCGCTGGCTTCACGGTCTATTTTAGCAGGTGCTTGTATTTCTTCATTTTTATCGTTAGCCTTATTTCGTTTTACATATTCGTTTCTGATTGTCTTGTAAAAATCATCAAACTTACTTAATTTGAGAGAAACTGATACTGTGGATTGCCAACGATGCAGTCCTTCGTTATGTTTGAAGTCATCTATCACACCCTTTTCCTTAAGATATTTGAGACTATCCCAACGGGTTTCGCAGTATTTGTCCCGAAATCCTATACTATCAGCGGGAAATAAAACGCTAAACTTAACCAGATGGGGTAATAGGTGTATTGATACGGTTGTTTTATTAGTTAGTTGGATTTGTTCGTTTACATCCAAGACCACATCATAAATTCTAAGCATATTGATGTAATCAAGATTTTCAAGGTTAGTCTTTTGCCCCATCAAGTAGTTTTCATACCAGTTATCAAAGCCGTCAAGAATATCTAAGAAAAAGAAATTTGGACTGGTCGGTTGTTGGCTTAGGGGTAAAAGCCTATTGGTTTTTGAGTTGACCTTGAGAGCGTTTTCATCTTGAAGTTGCAGAAGGATATTGCGTATTTCCTCTCTATCCAAATTATCTAATCCATTCGTGGCGTTTAGGTAGAGTGTTGTAGGTTGGTCTTTGCGGGTCGCTTTCTTTGCCTCTACTACCGCCTTCACAATAAGGTCTAGTTTTTCCTCATAGGTCATCAAAGCGTTTCTGTTGGGCTTTGTCGGGCTACTTGCTGGTTTCTTGCCTGTAAACTCTTGATACTCTGGCTCTTGTTGGATTTTCAAGAAGTAGCTGTCAAAGGAAGGAAGGAGCTCAATATGCCAACAACCATCATCAGGCTCATTAAGTGCATATTTGTTTCCAGCTTCTTTTCTACTATCTCCAGCCTTAATTATTTTTATTACTTTTTCGTCTTCTTCTAATTTAGTAAATAATTGGACTAATTCAACATCTCTGTATCTTCGGTTTAGGTCGTTAGTTGGGTCTATCAATAAAGGCTGTCCAGAAGGAGCAAGCACCCTTGCGTCATCAATGGCGTCTATTAAAAAATAGATTTTTTCTTTGCCTGTCATTTCCATAGCTTCATTACATCTTTAACCTTATTTATCGTATTTTATCACCCTTCTGATAGAATAGTCTTGTTATTACAACACTAAATTATGGTTTTGAGTAAAACAATTTTAATTCTTGAAGATAACCTACAAGTCCTTTCTAAACTATTAGATAAGCTATTTGTTCTTGAACAAGACCAACCGTACGATTTTTCTATCATCGTGCTTACCAACTCGCATCAAGTTGAAGACTATGTTAATAGCAACCCTAAAGCCAATTTTGACATTATCCTTTTGGATAGGGACTGTAAACTTAATGAGTCGTTTCATATCCTTGATATAGAGCGTTTTGGAGCTAAAAAGGTTATTTCCATTTCTTCAGTACCTCAATATAACCAAGAGATGAAGAAAAGAGGCGTAAAACGAATTGTGCTCAAAGATTTTAAGGCTCTGGATGCGTTTGTAGTAAAAGCCGTTAAAGAAGTAGAAAATATGGTTACCCCATCAAGGTTATTGCATTTTTAACCTTGCTTATCGTATTTTATCAACTTCTGATAGAATATGCTCGCTTAGAAAGGCGATTTATGGAAGCATCGTTGTTGTTTGTAGTTGAGTTACTATTAGTGGGCTATATTTTGGGATTTATTTTTTCTAATAAACCACTGTCGTTAGTAATAAATTTATTCAGAAACCCTCGTTTTTATATACTAAAGCTGAAAGACTTTTGGAACTCTTGGAACGACGTATTATTTATAGGATTAACTTTGTTGGTAGCTTTTTCTTTCTTCTACTATTTTGGTAAAGAGCTAAAAATAGAAGATAAAATTCAAACCCTGATTGTCATCGGTACTTTTGCCTCTGTAGTATTTGTCACTCTCGTAAAGGATAAAGCTTCACAATATAGGAGCCGTCCGATTATTGGTGTTGAGTTTGATGATAGAGACCCAAATCATTACCATGTGACAGATATGCACATAAACCAAGGAGGGGCGATTATAAACTCAATACCGACGTATTACATTCGTCTCAAAATAGTCAACAATGGAAAAAAGACTTTAGAAAATGTGGAGGTAGTTGTTGAGAATGTTGAGCCGAAACCAGACAAGTTTATGTCTTTGAACTTAAGTTGGGCAGGTTTTATTGTTCCAATACCAAACGATATTCAAAGAGCCACAAGGCTCCCACAGAAGCAAGCTCGGATAGTAGACTTTATAGAAGTGATGAAACCAGAGTCAACCCGTGAACTAGCATCTCGTTTATCAGGTGCTCAAGATACAGATGCCGAAAGATATGGAAGATATGCAGAAGGATTTAGAATTTGCACAATTAAGCCAAATACCCTTTCTGATATTTATCCCTCAGGTCAGCATATCTTCCATTTGGGTATCTATGCTGATAATGCTGAGCCTAAATTTGTTAGAATATCCGTACTTTATGACAAGAATTGGACGGATGATATTGAAGAAATGCGTTCAAGACATCTGAAAATAATTATGCTAAGCTAAAGTCTCAAATGCTAGCCACAGGGATAGTGGCTATATTAAGTTCCGAGAACAAGAGCTTGAGGCTATCTAGGCTATAATCAAACTCTAATTTAGAGTTGCAGAACAAGTCCTTTAGGGGGAGCAAAGATAGATTTTGAGTCCACAACGATTCCATTCGGATCGTATTATCAATCCTTTCTTTAGGTTCGAACATTTCTGCAATCGTCGGTTCTTTATCCAGTGCCAATTCGATAAATTGTAACGGCTTTTCAAGATTTATATGCACGGATCTGTCATAAAGTTCTAGGTTCGAACCGAGACCGGCTAAAATTTCACGCTTTGCTTGTCTATCTCCATTGGCAAACCAATAACGAGCGTGGCAAGCGAAATCGAATGTCTTCTCGGCGGTTTCTCTCCAATGTTCAGCTTGATAGTTATTGCCTCCGAGCTTCTCACTAATATTTTTCTTTTCATTCCCTAATCGTTCTTTTTCCTTTCGGTAATCCTCATCACTCAGCAATTCACCATCTGCATTTTGAGGTGATATTTTTAGTTTCAGTAAATTGTTCAGTCTCGTTTCAATATCTTTGTTAGCTGATTGAAGGGACTCTAATACTGAGACGGTTTCTTCTGCTTCCTTATCGTTTAATTCATTGAGGTATTTTATTGCCCAATCCTTGAATCGTTCAGATATTTGTAACCGTGCAAGCGTTTTATCTAGTTCTTTATCTAGTTTTTCAACGCGCACACTTTTTTGAGTACAATTTGGATCTTTGCGCTTCGTACAGTGATAATACACATAGTGCAGTAGAGTAGGCTTTTTCATCTCTTCAATGAGAACTTTACACTTTGGACAAGCAGACTTGTTTTGGGATGCAAACTTGTGTTTGCACTCCGGACAGATAATTTGAAACTTCTCCTCGGCAGTTATCATGGCATGACACTCACCGCACTCTAACAGCCCTGTATAGTCGAATGAGCGGGTTCTTGGTCGTGGTCTACCTTTTCTGCCTAGAATCCTTTGGACCCTATCAAACTCGTCTCTTGTGATCATTGGCTCGTGTTTACCTTGACGCCATATTCCACTGCCTGTAGGATACTCAAACTCGCCGTAGTAGAAAGGATCGGTGAGCGTCTTGTATATTTGGCTTCTGCTCATTGGTTTGCCGCCTATTCTTTTATGCCTTGGTGTGTGATAACCCCATTCGTTATTTAAGAGTCTCAATATATCGATAACGGAGTACGTACCGGTTAGCATTGCATCCCAAGCCTTGCGAATAAGCGGAAATCGATCGGGATCGGGAAGAATAGTCTTACTGCCTTTCTCGGCATACTTGTCGTTCATGTATCCCGCTTTAGCTCCACTAGGAAGCCATCCCTTTTCAGCTTTTGAATTTAATCCTCTTTTAACATCCACCGAAAGATCATTTACAAACTGGTTCGCCATTCCAAACTCAACATACATCAAAAGTTGATCTTCTTTTGTATATATTTTACCGGGCGTTATAATTTCAAGTCCAGATTCATTGACTAGCCAAATAATAGTACCGCCATCCTTTGCATTTCTTGCCAGCCTATTCAATTTCCAACACAATATGCCTTTTACTCCGCCTTTCAATACCTCATCTATCATCCTGTTGAATTCTTGACGACCAGGAACTTTTGCACTTCTCGACTCGCTATAAATAGCATCTATTGATAGTTGTAGCCTATTATTTAACAAATCAAGTTCTTTTAATTGGTCTTCAAGGGATGCCGCCTGTTTATCCTCTGATTCACTCGATTTTCGAGCGTATATAAAATATTTATTCATATAACTAGAATTAAACTCTCATTATCATTGTATACTGCCAGTCGCATTAGTTCTATCGTTTATTATAGTCACTCATATTTACTTTATATCTACTTACAAGGTATTTTTTACTAGTCACTATATATAGTTACTGTAACTATATATTTACGATAATATGATTGCCTTATAACGGAATATCGTTTGGATCAACCTCCTCGGGTATATAATCTTCCGGTTTTAGTCCTCCTGTTTGCTCGCTAAAGTTTTTAAGAATTGCTTTTGTTATGTCCATCCACAGAGATTTATCTTCCACAATAAGAGAGATCCTGTATTTGAATCCAGACTTGTATGCAGGTGCGTTTACGGTAAATGTCGGAATATTGTTGAAGGTTTTGACTCTTATCGTATATCCTCTTCCAATAATTAGGACATTTTCTTGTT
This sequence comes from uncultured Gammaproteobacteria bacterium, assembly GCA_964367095.1. Taxonomy (GTDB): domain Bacteria; phylum Patescibacteriota; class Microgenomatia; order UBA10105; family UBA927; genus UBA927. The sequence continues at coordinate 22,559 of CAYIXE010000006.1, forward strand.
CATCAAGAAATTGAAGTTCAACGAAGCCAACAATTTCCCCGATTTTGTTTCTAGCAGGGGTTACATTTATTAAAACGCTGTCAATTTGTTTTGAAATTTTCATTTTCATATTCATTTTGAACAATTTGTTCTAATCTGGCTCAGTAAATGCCTTTAGTGCGTATATAAGATCGTTCTTGGCTTGATAGAGTCCTTCATTTGTGGAGCTATTTTCATATCGGACAGTCAGTCGAAACATGCACTCCTTGAAATTTCCCGCCTTGAGAAATGAATAAATTCGTTTTGTTTTCCTTGTAACGAATGTTCTTACCTTTTGTCCGTTTTTGCCTACTATTTTTAATGAAATAAGTGGTTTGTTCATTTGTGTACTCGATAAGCAATTGGTATTGGTTTATAGATCAACTTCATCAACCTGAGCAACTGAACGCCTTGTTTATTTGCTTCATCATCAGTAAGCATCGCTTTCGACTCTTCAAAAAAGATTCTCTTGTAGTCATCGATGGCTTTTTTGCTCAGTTGCATATCTTTATTCACTCGAATAAATCCGTGTTTTGAGATTTTTAATCTGATTTGCAAATACTTGAGGTTCTACGGAGATCTGGTTTTGCCAAAATTTATTAACCAACTGATCTAATTCAGGTAGACGATTGAAAACAAACAAGACTTTGCGAGGATTAAAGCGATCTATTGAGATTATTGGGAAGTGAAGCGATAGTGTGGTCGCCAACGCGAGATCCGAAGTTTTGAAATAATTTTCATCGTTATATATTTTCATATGTCTTTATTGCCAATAAAAAAAGGACGGCAAAATCAAAATAGGACCGAGAAAGGTCCTGACTTAGATTTTTTTACCGTCCTTCGAAAAGGGTTTGGCTATCTAATGGTGTCTCTAATTAGAAGTCTAGAGATCAAAACTATGTGAAGTCAATAGCAAAATAAATAGTGCTATTATCGAGGTGGCTCTTCTCTCCAAACAAGGTTACCAGAGTGTTCTGTCTCTACTTTATCTTTCCAACCATAGTTGTTCTTGAGATTAAAAATTGCTCCAGCAACGTTCCTTCCTATGAATAACTGTTCTTCAGCATACGCCTCACATCTCTGCTTGCCTTTTTTTATCGTGCCGAAAAACTCGCCCTTAGCCTGATAATTCATGAGTGTATCGCGATCAACACCAAGAAATACTGCCATACCCGTAATAGTGTAGGGTTGCGATTGCACGGTAATCGGAGTATTTGTTTTTAACCCCTTTGTATTTCTCAAGAACAATGGATTTCCAGAAGGATCAATCTTTTGTGTCCAACAAGAAGCGAAGTATTCATCGATTTTTTCTTGTAGTTCTTTAACGTTTTTGAATTTAGGTGGTCTCCCAACGGGAAGTTTTTTATCCGGTTTATTTTTCATCACTATAATTTTCTCACACAGACCTATGGGGAGGGAATGCTGTTATAGAAGATCTTTGAGAGAGACTTTTAATGCTTTGGCTAGTTTAGCCAATGTATCAGTTGAGGGATTTCTTTCCCCTCGCTCAATGTAACCAATATAAGCTCTGTTCAAATTCGCCTCGAACGCAAGCTTCTCCTGAGTAATCCCTTTATTCTCACGGATCTTTTTGACGTTTTTACCTATCCGAACAGAAACTGCTGTAACTTTTGACATAGTTACAGTTTCTATAAATCTTTACTGACAGTCGACTTACTGGTAGTATATATTTATATGTTTAAAAAACTATCAGGAAATAGCCGTCTTATCCTGCTTATCCCTGTATTTGGACTATTTTTGGTTTATTGGTATGCCATTAGACCCGCGCAAATAAAGCATGAATGTTACCAGAAGACGATAGAAGCGGTTAGGGATACCAAGTCATCCGACGGGATGAATGTGTTTTATGAATTTTGCCTACACGATAAAGGATTATAGCAAAGCTATTATGAAAATAAATAAATTGAAACCACAAAATAAGATAGACCCAAACCTTGGTCTAGACTATCAGGATGCGTTCAAAAGAGGTTTGAATAAGAAATATCCGCTAAATCAAGGAAAGAACGAGTTGGTTGATAAAATTCGACGAAACCTTCAGGTGGGACTAAAAGAAAAATACGGAGTTCTCAAGCTAGAGCCATCTGGTAAGTAATCCGCTTCAATTTTTCTCGGAACAACTATTGTAAATTGCCCACATATTTTGTATTCTATTGGTATCAGTTGGTAGGTATTTAATATGGAAGAATTACTCACTCTCAAAGAGGCTTCTCGAATTTTGAAGGTTCATCCCAATACGCTCCGTTTATGGGATAAAAAAGGCACTCTTGTAGCTGTGAGAATCGGAGAAAAAAGAGCTAGGCGTTATAAGAAAGCTGACCTAGAGAAATTTATTAAAATATAGCCTATGAAACTAACCGACAACGAAAAACGAGACGTGATTAAGTACTTGGAAGCAGGCAAACCGCTTCCAGAGAAATATCGCTTCCTTCTTTTTGATGATGATCGTGAAGTTGAGCTTTTGTGGAATGGGAAAACAAATGAAGTAGCCAATGTTGTTCTACCATTCCAGACGATTGAACAGATTGATGAGCCAAGAAGCGATGCTAAGTTTGGTATGCAGGAATCGTTATTCGACACTTCCGGTAGGCAGATAACAGGTTGGACCAACAAACTAATATGGGGCGATAACAAGCTTATTCTTTCTTCACTCAAAAATGGACCTCTCCGAAAAGAAATTGAATCACATGGTGGTATCAAGCTTATTTATATCGACCCACCATTTGATGTGGGAGCAGATTTCTCAATGGATATAGAGATCGGTGATGAAAGCTTTATAAAAAGACCATCCGTAATTGAGGAAATAGCTTATCGCGATACTTGGGGTAAGGGTGCTGACAGTTTTATTGCAATGATATATGAAAGATTGCGCATCATGCACGATTTATTAGCAGAGAACGGAAGCATATTTTTTCATTGTGATTATAGGGTGAGTGCGTACATGAAGTTAGTATTGGATGAGATTTTTGGTACTGATAATTTTCGAAATGAAATTATTTGGCAAAGAACTGGTGCTCACAATGATGCTGGACGCTTTGGGTATGTTCATGACACTATATTTCTCTATGTTAAATCTGAAGCCTCATTCTTTCAGCCAGTTTATATTTCACATAGCGAAGAGCACTTAGGCACTAGATTCAATCAAGTTGATGAGGGATCACAAAGACGATTTTTTGCAGGTCCAATAACAGCTCCCGGCTCTGGTCCTGCAAGAAATTTCTATGGGAAAAGCATTAGTCCACCTAAGGGAAGACATTGGAGTTATTCTCAGGAAAATATCGATCAATTGATTGAACAAAATAAAATTTATATGTCAAAGACGGGTACTCCTTACCTCAAGCAATATATGGATGAATATGTTGAGCAAGGTAGGAGACTACAGTCCGTTTGGACAGATATATTACCGAGCAAAACAGGAAATGAAATATTAGGGTATCCTACCCAAAAACCTGAGAAATTGATAGAAAGAATTCTTCAGGCGTCTTCGAATTCTGGTGACTTAGTAGCAGACTTTTTTACTGGGTCAGGTACATTACCTGCTACGGCAGAAAAAATGGGAAGAAAATGGATTGCCTGTGATTTGGGTAAGTTTGCAATACATACTGCCAGAAAAAGGTTGATTGGAGTTCAGCGTGAGCTGAAAAAGTCAGGAAAAGATTTTCGAGCCTTCGAAATACTAAATGTTGGAAGATATGAAAGAGATAGTTATTTAACAGTCAATAATGATCTCAGATCTGAAGAAAAGGAAAAACAAACAGAAAGAAAAGAGAAGGAGTTCGTCAAACTTATCATATCCGCATATAAGGCAGAGCCAATTGAAGGGTTCATGAATATCACTGGAAAGAAACGAGATAGACTTGTTGTTGTTGGTCCAATAAGCACCCCTGTATCTTCAAAGCTTGTTCAAGATGTTGTGAGTGAGTGTAAGGATAAGGGCATTACTAAAGTTGATGTTCTAGGGTTTGACTACGAGATGGGATTAGATATGCAAGTATATAGAGATCAAGGAATCGATATTGCCTTCCGGGTTATTCCACGCGAAGTATTCGACAAAAAAGCCGTTGAAAAAGGACAGGTTAAATTTTATGACGTTGCATATATTGAAGCGAAACCTATTATAAAAGGGAAGGTAAATAGTAAAGAGCTTTCTATTGAGCTTACTGATTTTTCAGTCTTCTATAATCAGGATGCTTCCGAAGACACAACTGAAACGCTTAGACCCGGAGGGATGAAAGTAGTTGTTGAAAATGGACAGGTAGTTAAAATTTCTAAGGATAAATCTTCTGAATTAATCCAGAGAGAAGTGCTAACCAAGAAATGGAGTGACTGGATTGATTATTGGGCGGTAGATTTTAACTTTGCAGATAGAAAAGAAATAGTTACTGAAACTGATAAAGATGGAAAACTCGTTGAACGCTGGACCGGCGATTATGTGTTTGATAACGAATGGCAAAGTTTTAGAACCAAAAAGAATAGAAACCTTGAATTAGTGTCAGCTTCAAAAGAAATAACAAAGGGCACTTACAAGGTGGCTGTTAAAGTTGTGGACATTTTTGGTAACGACACCACTAGAGTTTTAGAGGTAAAAATATGAAGTTTCCATTTAAAGACGATATTAAAACGGAACACTTGATAAATGAAAATATATCAGTCGGATGGGAATATGCAGCCATTGGTGAAATGATTCATCAAGCTTTAGGAGAATCAAGAATAATTCACGAAAGAGAATCACATAAAGATATAAGAGTATCAAATCCAGATGTGGCTAAAATTAAAGAAACTGCTAAGGTTTTTTTGAGTATTGCTTTTAAGGAGTATTCAAAAGAAAGATTGTTTAGATTTTCTACTTTTATTTTATCAAAATTATTTTTTTCTCTTTATCTAATTTGTATATCAATTGCAATAATTTTAATATTATTATTAGAAAATTTAATTATCTTTGACAATCTTAGAATAATTTTGTTGCTTTTAGTTTTAATTGCATTGTGTGTCATATATTTTATTAACAAGTTTATTAATTCAGTAATTAAAAGCAATAAAACTTGATATGGCACTACATAAAGATTTTCCTAAAAACCCATTCGCGATACTTGATCCAAACATTCGTTGGTTTCCTGCTGATGAAGATTTACGAGATAAAGGATACGACAAACTACTCCCCCCATTGGTTGCCGAACTTCGAAAGAAGGTAAAAGATTGGCGAGATAAACATTATGAAGGAGCTAGCGATACTTCTAAGGCATTATTAAATTGGTGGTTCAAGGAAGAACACATTTTACACGACGCACAGGGTGTTTCTTCACAATTCCAATACTACTTTGCCCAACGAGAGGCGCTAGAGACTGTTGTATGGCTTTATGAGGTCGCAAAGGTAAAAGATAAGTATGATCTTATACGTTACAACTCAACGGGTGTATTGAGCGCAGGAATGTTTACTGAGGATTGGTTACGCTTTGTAATCAAGATGGCTACCGGAGCAGGTAAGACGAAGGTGATGAGTCTGATAGTCGCTTGGGCGTACTTTCATAAGAAATACGAGGAAGATTCCTCCCTTGCAAAGAACTTTCTACTGATTACTCCTAACGTCATCGTCTTTGAAAGGATTAAAAATGACTTCGAAGGACTGAAGATCTTCTTCACCGATCCTGTGTTGCCTGATAACGGATACCAAGGTCAAAACTGGCAGGATGATTTTCAAATGACTCTACATTTACAAGATGAACTGAGAACGGTATCCGATTCAGGGAATATTTTTCTAACCAACATACACAGAGTATTTGAGGGAAATATCCAAGAAGCGAGATTAGAAGATGAAAACACTTCTGCATACTTCTTGGGTCATAAGCCAGTAACAAAAACTAATGACTCTACGGTTGATTTGGGAATGATCGTTCGAGACATTGATGAATTGATCGTTATCAACGATGAGGCACATCATATTCACGATGAAAATATGGCTTGGTATAAGTCGATCTTGGATATTGATAACAGGTTAAAGCAAAAAGGGACCGGACTTGCTTTACAACTCGATGTTACTGCTACACCAAAAAAGAACGACGGTTCAATTTTTGTTCAAACTATTACGGATTACCCACTCGTTGAAGCGATCCATCAGAGAATCGTTAAAAATCCAGTTGTACCCGACGCGGCGAGTCGAGGCAAATTAAAAGAAAATCAAAGCTCACTGTTTAGTGAAAAGTATCGGGATTACATCAACCTTGGTATTGAGGAGTGGCGCAAGACATACGAAGCGTTAAAGCCAATGGGTAAAAAATCAATTCTATTTATTATGACCGATGATACAAAAAACTGCGATGAGGTTGCAGAGTACATAAAATCCAGTTTTTCAGACCTCAGAGATGCGGTTTTGACAATTCACACTAATAAGAGCGGTGAGATTTCAGAAAGTGTCTCAGGTAAAAATAAGGAAGAACTGGACCTACTAAGGAAACAAGCCAATGAGATAGATAGTTGGGAGAGTCCCTTCAAGGTAATCATCTCCGTTATGATGCTCAAAGAAGGGTGGGATGTAAAGAACGTTACTACCATTGTTGGTCTCCGCCCCTACGCCGCCGACTCAAAGATCCTTCCTGAACAAACATTGGGAAGAGGTCTTCGAAGAATGTTCTTCGGCAGGGATGATGTTGAAGAATACGTCAGCGTAGTGGGTACACCGGCGTTTATGGACTTTGTTGAGTCAATCAAAGGCGAAGGTGTCATTTTGGAAAAGAAAGCTATGGGTGAAGGCTCTAAGGCGATCGCTCCAACAGTTATTGAGGTGGATAAAGACAATCCTCATAAAAACATCGAAAAACTTGATATAGAGCTTCCTGTAATGACTCCAAGGATACAAAGAGAGTATAAGAACCTTGCCAATTTGGATGTATCTTCGTTTGGAAATCCTAAAGTAAAAGTAAAAACATTCTCAGAAGAAGAAAAACGTGAGATTGTATTCAAAGATGTAGTTGATGAGAAAACGCACCATACAACAATACTATCCGGTGAAATTGAACCGGATTACAGAAGTGTCATTGGTTTCTTTGCTCAGGCGGTAATGAGAGAGCTTAGGTTGTTTGGTTGTTATGACATCTTGTTTGGTAAGGTGAAGGACTTTATTCAGAGTAATATGTTTGATGCGCCAGTTGATTTGTCTGATCTGAACGTATTAAGAAATCTGTCTGAGGTTGAGTACATAAAATTGATAAAGGATTCATTCAAAAAAGCCATCAATGACCTTACAGTTCAGGATAGCGGCGATACCGAAATAAAGAATTACATCAAGATTAGTGATGCACGACCATTCGTGGTAACGAACAAAGGATTCTTATTACCCAAAAAGTCTGTTTTCAACAAGATTGTTGGAGATAGCGATTTTGAGCTTACCTTCTCCGAGTTCATTGAAAATTGTGAAGACGTAATCTCTTTCTCGAAAAACTTTCAAAACAAAGAAGCAAGCGCTCTCAGGATTGAATACAAGAATTCAGAAGGCTTTATTGCCACTTATTATCCGGATTTCTTTGTCAAAAAAGATGATAGGACCGTTTACATCATTGAGACAAAAGGTCGAGAAGAAGAGGACGACAAGCTCAAGTTTGAACGACTTCAAAAGTGGTGTGAAGATGTGAACAACCGTCAAAGCAAAATGGTCTACAAGGCTTTGTATATTAAGCAGGAAGAATGGGAGAAAACTAAGCCTAAGAACTTCGACGAAACAATAAGATTGTTCCGTAATTGAGCAAGAATCCCATATGAGCGATATTTTAAATGGAAAACTGGACAATCAAGAAATAAGACAAAAAATCATTGATTATGCATATGCTTCGAGATATACACCCTCAATCAAGCTAGTTGATAGCATCATTGATCAATTTTGGTTTCATGATTTCTACAACAGTTTCCTTTCTGATGAGGTCTATCTCAGTTATCTTCTTGAATATTTAAACAAGGAAAAACTAACCAAGTTTAACCGCTTTAATTTTTACCACTTCGTATTTGAGCATATAGTACAAAATAAACAAGAAAAAGATTTACTTACTCTTATCGCTCTAGATTTTGAAAGGCATTTAACTAATTCGTTAGAGACAAGTGACTACGAAAATTTGCTTAAAACATTGAACGTACCAAAAGATAAATTTGATATTAAGGGAATGGCTAAATATCACCTAGGAAAGACTGAGGAACGAGAAGATAAAACGTACTTTTCTTGGGAACATCACACCTTAACGGAATTTCTTGTTGCAGATTATTTATTACAATCAAGCGATTTATTAGTTGAACTAAAAAAGTTGGTAATCTTGGAACAAGTTGGGGTTACTGCATTTATTACTTCATGGAGCGGTGTTCTTCGATTTTTATTAGAATCTTCGAAAGGATCAGAGGTATACACATGGTTTATTGGTTTTCTTGAAGGAAACAAAGAAAATATAGATGACAATTTATCAGAACTGATTACCTTTATTGACATAAAATTGTCAAAAGAATTAAAGACTAAGGTATTGACCCGTCCCCTTTAAACTAAGACAAGTTTCTAGATAAAATAGAAACATTTAA